>NZ_JBNGOY010000044.1:0-50844 GCF_050589805.1 Carboxylicivirga fragile
GACTGGTAGTGGAAGTTGATGGTGAAATTCATGAATATCAGAAAGAATATGACGAAGGAAGAACAGCAGAACTGGAAAGACTCGGCATTACTGTATTTCGCTTTAGCAATGAAGAGCGGCGCTCTTTTACAAGTAGCCAATAAAGAGCCGCTCTCGATACTTGGGTAAAAAAAACGGTTCCCTTTAAGTGCAAAGCACCTAAGCAAGAACCGTTTCTTCATTCTAAGTGTATTCTTTTTATTCAGCTACAACTTTATTATCTAAATGTTTAGCAAGGAAGGTTTCCATGTTTCGATAGAAATCAAAGCGGTTTTCTTCATTTCTGAAACCGTGACCCTCATCGTCCTTCACAAGGTATTGTACATCTATTCCACGTGCCTTCATAGCCGCAACCATCTGATCTGACTCATCTATGTTTACACGTGGATCATTAGCTCCCTGAGCAACAAATAGAGCAGCTGTAATTTTATCGGCATGAAAAACAGGGGAAGCTGCCGCCATAAGAAGACTATCCTTTTCCGGATCTCCCACCATCTCATACAGCATTTCTTTATAAGGCTCCCAATAGGGCGGAATTGTATTCATAAACGTAAACAGATTACTTACACCAACATAATCAACACCACACTTATATAAATCAGGCGTATAAGCTAATCCGGCCAAGGTGGCATATCCACCATAACTACCTCCATAAATAGCTACCCGTTCTTTATCTGCAATACCTTTTTCAATCAGCCATTTTACACCATCGGTAATGTCATCTTGCATGGTCAAGCCCCATTGTTTAAAGGATGCTTCCCAAAAGGTACGTCCATAACCTGTTGATCCTCTGAAGTTCATTTGAAGAACCGCATAGCCGCGATTAGCTAAAAGTTGAATTTCAGGATTAAATCCCCAGCGGTCGCGAGCCCATGGTCCTCCATGTGGATTTACAACCAAAGGAAGATTTTTGGCTTCTATTCCAACCGGTAAAGTAAGGTAACCATGTATGGTCAATCCATCGCGAGAAGTGTATTTGATTGGCTTCATCTTAGCCATCTGTTTTTCATCCAACCAAGGACTCACATCGGTTAAATGCGTTAAACTACCACTTGCCATGTCAAAGAAATAATAAGCTCCTAACGAACGGTCGCTATAGGTACGAACCAAGAATTTCTCTTCTGCTTTATCGCTACTAGCAAAAAACACCTCGTATTCCGGCAATTTTTGCTGCACCTGATTATAGAGTTCCTTTGATTCTGCATCAAAGAAATGGCGACCGGCCTTATCGGTATAATAAGTAGCTGTTGTAAGCACTTTACGCTTGCGTGAGTAATACAATCCTTCAACATCCACATCAGCATGCTTAAAAAGAACTTCTTTTTCGCTTGCCGTAGCCGGATCAAAAATTACTATCTCAGCCTTATCACGATCAATATTTGAAGCTGCATAAAACATTTTATTATCGAAGGTAAAAAAGATCGGAGCCATCTGTTCCTTGAAGGAAGTCGTCAGGATACCTTTGAATTCTTCTTCTTCAGTATCGCGATACATCACGGTTTGGTTAATCATATCTGTAACAGCAATAGCCGCGCGTAATTTACCATTATGGTCAGTAATCCATTGCGATATATTACCAGGGTTTTCATACAACAAAGTCATTTCGCCTGTTACAATATTCAATCGGTATGGATCAAAAGCTTGTGGGTTACGCTTATTCATACTAATAATGATTTCTTCAGGAATATCACGAAGATCATCTATAATACCTGTACGAACATTTTCAAAATCAGTGAAGCATAACAAGTCAGAACCATCGATGTTAACACCATAAAGTTTGAAATTTTCATTTCCACCATCATCTTTCAGGTAAAGAATTCGGTTTTCGTTGGCCCAAAAATAATTTGATACATCACGATCCGTTTCAAAGGTAATTTGCACAGCTTCATCAACACCTACCTCTTGCACAAATACATTCATGCGATTTTGATAAGGTGCTTTAAATGAGAAATACTTTCCATCGGGTGAAATCTGAAAACTGGTCTTTTCAGCATTTTTAAAGAAATCTTCAACGGGAATAATTGGAGCTCTTTCTTCTTTAGGCGGAGCCATTTTACATCCAATAACAAGGATTAGCACAGTTGTTAAAACAACGAGAAAATTCTTTTTCATATTAAAGGGTTTAAATTTGAAAATATGTGATAGCTGTAAATTACGGATTCTTTTAATTGAATGCAAGCTAATTACGCCCATGGGAGCGACTTTAAATAAAACTAGCAAATAGTCGCAGTTTATCTGAGTCCGAGAAACTTAGAAGAAATCACTTCTCCCAAAGCAAGCATTCGACCCTGCAGCTCGTAAATCAAGCATGTTGCACACTTTCTCTCCTTCAGAAAAATCGCCTTGAAGTGTTTAGTACACTTTTCCCAACCCGTAATTAAGAAGATATCTTAAAACAAGTCATTACGCTGCATCCTTTGTTTTCCTTTGATTTAAGGCGAATATTACCCTGATGTTTTTGTAGAATGGAATACACAATGGACAAACCCAGACCTACACCTTGGCCAGGCTCCTTTGTTGTGAAAAATGGTGTTGTGACATTCTCAATATGTTCGTCAGCTATACCGTGCCCATTGTCTTTCACAAGCACATACAAACAATTATTTGAGAAGCGAGTAAGAATTTGAATGATGCCATTTTTGGACGTAGCATGAATGGCATTTAAGAGCAAATTAATATATACCTGATGTATTTCGCCACGATTACATTTTATAACTGAAGTACTGGCTAGGTAGTTTTTTTGAACCGAAATAGTATATTGAATTTCATTATTAAGCACCAATAAGCAGTTATCAAGTATTTCATGAACATCACAGCTTTCGTCACTATCAGTACTTTGATCGTTAAACATGTTTAAGCCATTTATTACTGCGGTCGATCTACTTACGCCTTCTTCAATCATATTAAGGTAATCACCATAAGAATCCAGAAAGTCGGGGTTCTCCTCCTTCATTTTCATCTCAATGGACATTTTTCCACCTCGAATGAAGTTAAGTGGGTTATTTAATTCGTGTGAAATACCAGAGGTAAGAATACCGAGTGAGGCCATTTTCTCCGATTGAATTAAATGTGCCTGCATTTCCTTTTGTATTTTAAGTGCCTTTTCTAAAGCCTCATGCTGCTCCTCAATTATTTCGTTTTTATTATATAAATCCTCATTGGTACTTTTCAGTTCCTCATTTATGGCTATCAGTTCATGGTTTTTATCTACAATGTTCTTTTGCTGATTTTCAATTTCATGTTTCTGCCGACTTAGAACCTTATTTTTCTGATGCACCAATCCATTTAATTCATCCTTTTCCTGATGTATCCGCAGGTAAATGGTTTGAAAAACACCAACAATAAAAAGCAAAAAGAAAGCGCCAAAATGTATTTGAAAGGCTTCGTCAATAACACCTCTTGATAAGGAGCAAGAAAACAAATAAGGATAAATCCATAGAGCAATAAAGAAACTAACAAACCATAAAAACAACGCACGTGCTGGCTTAATGATTGAGCCAAACAAAAGAGCTGCAAACATTTGTGATGCCAACCAATAAGGATGAAAATCATTAAGTAGCAAAAAACAAGTAAATAATATAGGTAGAGTAATACTTAGCGAAAATTCGAAGTACAGTTTCTTAACTAAGGTAAGTGGCTTTGATGGTCGATACAAAAGCCAGCCCAATGAAAGGACAGAAGCTACCAGGCGCATATATAAATCATCGTTTAGCCCAAATATATATTTATCAACAACGTGAAAAAGCAAATGCCCAACAGCAGATATTACCGCCAAAGCCCTAAAGGAGCGTTGAAGCAGGCCATAATCACTATTAAAATATATGCTTAGGTATTTTCGCATCTTACTTTTTTGTTTATCCTCTGTTTATCATTCCAGATTCAGTTTGTGCTCTGCATTACCCCTCTTTCAATGTCACTATTTCTGAACAATAGAGCCTTTAACGGTCGACTTCTCAATTTTGTTTGGAATTTTTGAGTAAAAGAAACGATTACTATCTCCATTCGATATTCTGAGCGCCCCATTTGTGTATCGGACTGACTCTTTACTTCGGACTGTCGACTTCGGACAGTCAGCTTTCAACTTCGGACTTCGGACTTTTTATCTTATCTTGCTTGTTCAAACGATATCAAACTATGATCCTGGTCTATAAATTCTTTAAAGAAAGCTTTCTGTTTGCCATAAATGCCTTGCGCTCTAATGTACTTAGAACAGTGCTTACGCTATCGGGTGTTACCATTGGTATTTTCTCCATCATCACCGTATTTACGCTCATCGATTTTATGGAGAAACAGGTAAGAGATAGCATCGAATCTTTGGGAGACAATGTTATCTACATTCAAAAATGGCCTTGGACTCCTCCTGAAGGAGAAACGGAATACCCTTGGTGGCGTTACATGAACCGACAGGTTCCTTCGCTTGATGATTACGAGCAAGTAGCTAAACGCTCACAACTGGCCGAAGAAGTTGCGTTTATAATGAATTCGCAACGTCGCGTGACCTATGAAAATAACTCCTACGACAAAGTTGGTGTAATGGGTGTTACCCATCGTTTCGAAGGTATCTGGAATTTTGAAATTGCTCAGGGGCGGTATTTCTCCTATTACGATTCAAATAACGGAACCAATGTGGCGCTTATAGGAGCCGACATTGCCAAAGAGTTGTTTCAAGACTTAGATCCAATTGGCAAGAGTGTTAAAATGATGGGGCGGAAATTTAATGTGATTGGCATAATTGAAAAACAGGGCACAGATATGTTTGGCAATAGCCTCGATAAGAATTTGATTATCCCAGTAAATTATGCCAAAAACCTGTTTAACCTGCGCAGCGAAAGTGTTCAGCCCTTTATTATGGTGAAAGCTAAAAAAGGCTATACTTCCGACGATTTAAATGATGAAATGGTAGGTATTATGCGTGCCATTCGCCGCATCAAACCTGCTGGCGAAAACGATTTTGCCTTAAACCGCATTAGTTTAATTCAGAAAGATCTGGATAAATTATTCAGTTTCATTGATAAGGCTGGCATTTTCATTGGTGGATTTTCAATACTTGTTGGAGGTTTTGGAATTGCCAACATTATGTTTGTATCAGTACGTGAACGCACTCGCATTATTGGTATACAAAAGGCATTGGGCGCCAAACGTCGCTTTATCCTTTGGCAATTTTTAATTGAAAGCACTATTCTTTCTTTAATTGGTGGAGTTGCAGGTTTACTCATTGTGTTTTTAATAACAATTGTTGTTGGCCTCATAGCCGATACAAGGGTGGCATTGAGCTTAGGCAACATACTCACTGGCATAAGCATATCCGCAGCTATTGGTATTTTATCTGGTTTTATTCCGGCATGGACGGCTTCAAAAATGGATCCGGTTGAAGCCATTAATTCCTTATAACAATGAAATCAAAAACATAAGAATACTAAACTTGTTATTCTAAAGGACAAAACTTAAAGAACTGTAGCGGTTTCTCAATCTGCCTTGTGCAGGAATATGACCCAAAAAACTCAAATAATAGTAATATGAAATTTATTCTAAGTCTACTTCTAGTGGCTTCAATTTTTAACATTGAAGCTCAAAATTCGAAGATCCCTGCTAGCTTTAGCAATATCAAGTACGATAATGAAGGTCGCTTGACTTTTAAAGATGGTGAAAACATTTACTATGCAGAAACGGCTCCTGCCAATTATAGTATCACCCAATTATTAGGTCAACCCATTGGCACCAAAACCGGTATTTTTTTCGATTTTGGTAATTTCAAAGGGACCATCACCTATGGTTTAATCCCATATGGTAAAGCACCTCATCCACTACCCGTATTCCGCTTTCAGTTACCTCTGGTAGATGGTAAAGTAGCCATTAATATAAAGGATAATTTTAAGTACCCCTACGATTTTGTGGGATGGTCAGAAAGTGGTCAGTGTGTACTCGGCTATCGTTTAATCAACGAAACTGGCATGATTGTTTTTGATGGTGAGGTAGCCATCTCGGGAACGGGTCCTTTCACAACTGTTCCGGTTATTTACGAAGGCCCATTCGTTAATATTGTAACGGACTCAACTGCTGTTATTTCTTTCAATACATCAGAACCATCAAAGGCTACTGTTGAAAGTAATGGCTTAGTTTATCCAAGTAATAAAATGACTAATTATCACGAGGTTAAACTGATAAACCTAAGCCCTGACACCCAATATGATTACACGGTAGATGTGGAAGGTTTTAAACAAACTTATCACTTTAATACGGCACCGAAAAGCGGCACACGAAAAGCGTTTAACTTTGCCTATACCAGCGATAGTCGTCATGCAACTGGCGGTGGCGAGCGAAAAATTTATGGCGCCAATTCATACATCATTAAAAAGATGGCTGCTGTTGCGCATCATGAGAAAGCCCAATTTGTGCAGTTTACTGGTGACATGATAAATGGCTATTTAACGCACAAAGAAGAACAACACGTGCAATATACCAACTGGAAAAAAGCTGTTGAACCATTTTGGCATTACATTCCCTTTTATGTAGGTCAAGGTAATCACGAAGCATTGGGACCGGCATTCTTTAACGTAGAAGGCAAATATATGGCGTCGATAGATGGTTTTCCTTATGAAACACACTCGGCTGAACAAGCCATGAAAGAAGCCTTTGTTAATCCAGAAAATGGCCCTATTAGTGAAGATGGAAGTAAATACGATCCTCGCCCTCGAAAAGTCGATTTTCCATCGTATAGTGAGAATGTGTTTTATTATACCTACGACAATGTTGCAATGATTGTTTTGAATAGCGACTATTGGTACACGCCTAGTTTAAGTAGAAACACAGCTACCAGTGGTGGTTTACACGGATACCTCATGGACAATCAGATGGCCTGGCTTAAAGCAAGCATATTAAACCTGGAAAATGATAGCAACATCGACCATATATTCGTGACGCAACACACGCCTGCATTCCCTAATGGTGGGCATAGTCGCGATGACATGTGGTACAGTGGCAACAACGATAAACGTCCTTATATAGATGGCAAACCCGTTGATAAAGGTATACTGGAAAGACGCGATGAGTACCTCGATATTTTAGTTAATCAAAGCACAAAAGTGATAGCCATATTAACTGGTGATGAGCACAATTATAATTATTTGAAGATTACAGAAGAGATGCCTCGCTATCCTGAGAATTATGAACCTGAAAAAATTGTTTTATCTCGCCCCATCTATCAAATAAACAATGGCGCTTGTGGAGCACCATATTATGCACAGGAAGTTCTGCCTTGGAGTGCTCACACAAAATCCTTCAGTGTGGAAAACGCAGTTTGTATTTTTACGGTTGATGGTTCAAGTATTAAGATGAAAGTAATCAATCCGGATACGCTAAATGAAATTGATAATTTAGAGCTTAGAAAGTAAATCAGAATAGTAATTGCAATATCTGTTTTTAACAGATATTGAACACTCTTCTGCGTTACAATTTACAACATACAAAAAATCTAGTTTCTATGATCTAACGATCTATATTTATGATAGAATACTTAATAAATGAGTGAGAAAGAAGAGAAGGATAGGTACTTTATCTATAATGAGTTGAATTTCGGCGTTTTGAAACTTACACCTGGCAAAAAGGGTTTGAATGAAATAAGCGAGGTATTACAAGCCATCCTGGATGACGATGATACCCGCCTAATTCATTTTATGCTAATTGATATTCGCAATTGTAAGTTTACATTCAAGCTTAAAGAGACGTTTCGATTTCTTGACTTAATTGGTAAGTACAGACACCTCAACAATCGTAAACGAATTGCCTATCTGGTTAATTCTCCTATCGAAACTGCTTTTGCCCATTTTTTCATCAAACAATTGGAGGGCCAACGGCGGGTTTGTTCCACGATGGAGAAAGCATACGAACACCTGAATTTGAATGTGAGTTTTCAGGAGTTTAATAAACTATCGGACATATAACCTTTATCCACCCAAATCCCACATATTAAAGGCAATGGATAAGCCCACCGAGAAAGGGTATAATTCTGGACCGGTATCTTTTTTAAATAGAGGAGTCATGTAATACGTGCCGTACAAGTTGATCGCTCTATACCCCATTCGAACCATTGCCCCATAACGCCAATCCTGAAGGTTATAATCACTGGTTGAACGTACTTTTTCTGGGCTTTCACCATCGTTATACTTCACACGAGTAAATGAATGCAAACGCACTCCACCAACAGCTCCTGCTGATACATAAAAGGCATGTCTATTTCGGTTGGTTGGAATTTGAAACTCCAACAAAAGTGGCATATTTAAATAAGTCGTTGACAAACGGTTTGAGCTAATTCCACGTATACTCAGGTCGTAATCAATGTTACCAGCTTCATCCTTTTTTAAAATATATGGCCCGGAAAAACGATAACTTCCATATTCAAGCCCTAAGCCTGTTACTAATCCAATATTTCCTCTCCGCTGTAAGCCAATGCTCCACTGCAAGAAATTAAAAGCAAAGGTATGGGACTTGTTTTGGTCAATGTCCATAAAAGATGATTCAGGTGGCAGATTGGTTGATCCATCTGGTGAAACATATGCATTAAAACCAAATTCCAAACCTGTATAATGCCCTCGAAAACGTCGATTGCGACTAACTCTTTCTTTTCGATAGCGATTAGGCCCCATTTCAATGTAGGTATTTGATCCCTGTTCTTCTATAATCACCTCTCCGCCCAGTATGCGAATATGCGTTTTCTCACCTCCTTTATCCTCAATGATAATGTGTTTTTCTTTTCCGACAGTTATGTTTGTCTCCGTTTTTGGTTTTTCGTCCAAAACTGCCTGCTCAATTGGAATATCAAGAACCTGTCCCTGCTCGTCAATCCACACCATTTTACCTTCTAACAAAGCTTTAGCCTTACCCTCTTCGAACGACCAAATATGCGAATACATGGGCGGAACAACTTCATTACCTGCCTCATCAATATAACCAACCTTGCCATCTTTCAATACACGTGCCCGGCCATTTTCAAACGACCATATTTGCTGATATTCACATGGTATTATTTCACTACCTACATTATTAACATAGCCAATCTTCCCATTTTTCAGAACACGCGCTCTACCCTCTTCAAACGACCATATTTGCTGATATTCACAAGGAATAACCGGATTGCCTTCTTCATCATAGAAACCCAACTTACCATGTTTCATCACCTTTGCCCAACCATTGCTACCAAACGACCAAACCTGATCGTATTCGGGCGGGATTACTATTCGTCCACTTTGATGATATACACCGACTTTCCCTTGTTTCAACACACGAAAAAAGCCCTTGTCATCAAGGTTCCAAACCTGATTATATTCACAAGGAACAATAACGGTTCCGGCATCATCAATAACACCAATTTTACTATCAAGCATAACGCGATAAATACCGTCGCTAATTTGCCAATGCCTATCGTAATTTGCCAAAGTACTATCAACCATTGATTGTGACTGAACAGACGATACAAAAGCAAACAGAGCAAGAATATATAGAAAGCGTAAATGCATGTTAGTGGTTAATTAATGATTAAAAACTTATTAGGGTCATTCCAATGGTATAAGGATGTAATTCCGGCCCTCCACCATTGGTATACAAAGTTGAGAAATTATAGGTTCCGTACAACTTGATGAAACGATAACCTACTCGTACCATAGCTCCGTATTGAAAAGGATTTATATTAATGTCCTTTTTGCTCTTCTCTTTATGTCGACTTCCTCCCTCGTGATAGGCCATTTTAGTATGCCCCCACAGGCGAAAACCACAATATGGCCCTGCTGAGATAAAGAAGCGATGGCGATCTTCAGTCGCCGGAAGTTGCCACTCGAGCAACAAGGGAAAATTCAAGAAAGCCGACATGATTTTATTCTTAGTCACTGCTTTGCTATCGGGCACTGGTACTCCAATGGTACTGCCTGTTTCAGGATCACGCTCGAAATAATACGGTTTATCTGTTCGGTAATTATACCAGGTTAAACCACTACCAACCACCAAACCAAGGTTGTTTTTGTAGCGTTGCAGTCCAATATTATATTGCAAAAAGTTAATGCCTACAGTAACTGCTTTACCCTGATTTAAATCCATGAATTGAGCATCGGCAGGTAAACTGGTTGAAAAACCAGAACTCATGTAACCATTAAAACCCAACTCAAAACCGGCCCAATGACCTTTAAATCGGTCTATTGGTATGCGTACCATACGAACTCTCGAACGATTATGATCTTCAATTACCTCAAAGCGACGAGAACCAATGGTGATTTTCGTGATGGTATCGTTAAAATCGTCTACCTCAACCTTTATACCAGGCACACTTACTTCAGTCTTGGCTCCTTCTTCATAGATGGTGACAACACGTGTTGAACGATCATTTCGCTTATCTCTATTTCTTTGTGCAGCAAGATTAAGGGTAAATGCTGTAAAAAGAACTATGCTTATTAATACTGATTTAGTCATGATTTCAGGTTTTACTTTATTTTCTTTATCCTACATTCTAACTTAGCCTTACAATCCCCGGAGATTTTTAAATTAAGAACATCAGTGAATGTTGATATCATCTTTCGAAGCAATATTATCTGTTTTTGCTTCTCACAAATCTAGGACGACCTACCCATTCTATTTGTTACAAGTCAAATAAAAATTAAAGTGAAAAACCCATAACCAACTTCCATAGCGTGGCCGATAAGCACTACTAATCAATGTACTATTTATCGCTCTGGAATCTTCTACTAATATATTCGCATCGTTTTATCTCTTATAGCTAAAACTTATTCACAGCTAGTTTGTTGAAAAGGCTCGAACATGTTTGAAATAGTATTCTATTGACAACACGTTTTGAGATAACCATAAAAACAAATTAAATGTCTGAGGCAGGAGAAGTAAAAGGAAAATCGTTTGATACTCTTTTGAATAAACTAAAACAAAAGATGCACAGCGTATATCATGAACGTAGCAATACGGATGATTTAGCTGTTAAAAGAGGAATGCCGCCATTTGCGATGCGCGAAATAATGTCAGCCAATCCATTTTCAGCAATCATTCCGAAAGAGTATGGCGGTTTAGGTGGAGATGTGAAAGAAAGTATTGCCTTAATGAGTGCTGCATCATATGAGTCATTAGCCTTATCGCTAACCTTTGGAATTAACATGGCTCTGTTTCTGCAACCTGTAATGAAATCGGCTCAAGAAGAAGCTAAAGCACAGGTATTGAATCGTTTTCTTACCCAACAGAATATGGGTGGCTTAATGATTACCGAACCAGATTTTGGTAGCGATGCATTAAGCATGCGTACTTCATTTACTGAGAATAATGGCAAATATCACCTTAAAGGCACCAAGCATTGGGCTGGCCTAACAGGATGGGCCGACTACTGGTTATTAACTGCCCGAAAGAATGTTGGTGATGGCAAATTAGCTCGCGACATTGATTATTTCATTTGTGATGTAACGCAAACCGAACAAGTTATTGAAGTAGAAGAGTTTTTCGAAAACCTTGGTTTATACCAAATACCCTATGGACGAAACAAACTGGATATACAAATACCACAAGTTCAAAAATTAATTCCTGAGAGCTCGGGTGTAAAAATGATGTTAGATTTACTGCATCGCAGCCGTATGTCGTTCCCGGGAATGGCCATGGGTTTTATTCAGCGCATGCTCGACGAAGCCATTACGCATTGCCAGCAACGTTTCGTGAGTGGCAAGGCTTTGATTAATTACGACCAAGTTCAACAGCGTTTGGCGGAATTGCAATCGCGCTTTACCATTGTATCTGCCATGTGTGTAAACAGTACCGAAAAAGCAGGCTTAAAAAATGACTTGTCGGGCATTGGTATTGAAGCAAATGCCGTGAAAAGCATTGCCACTGACATGATGCAGGCTGCTTCACAAACTCTGTTACAATTAGTTGGTGCCAAAGGTTATAAGTTGAATCATATTGCAGGCCGTTCAACTGTTGACAGTCGTCCTTTCCAGATTTTTGAAGGATCGAACGATATGTTGTATTCGCAAATTTCGGAAGCAGTATTGAAACTGATGCGCAAGGCTAAGCTTGATAATATATTGGACTTTGCCAAGGGTTTTGATTTGACTCAACGCGCCAGTGACATTGTGAAAGATTTGATCAACTTTAAAATTGATCAGGCCATGCCACAACGTAAATTGGTTGATTTAGGTCAGATATTTGGACGGGTAATTTGTATCGATCAGGTAAGCGCTCTTAATGAAAAAGGCTTTGACAAGAAGCTGACTGATGGTGCCGTTGAGTATCTAAGACAAGAAATATCAAACCTCATTTCGTCGTTTAACTATTCGAATAAAACACAAGTGATTGAGGATTATAAAGGCAATAGTGACTGGTTGAGTTTTGTGTAAAAGAAAATAGATGACATCTTTATGTCCATAGATGCCATCCGTATTAAACCCCAAAAAGGTTCCAATCTTATTCTGATCGGAACCTTTTTTGTCTATTCTGTATCTATATTTCTCTTTGTTAATGTAATTGGATACTTCTTGCGAATCTTCCTCTGCTCCTCGCTACTCATCTTGTCATAATCATCACCTTGCTTTTCACAATAATCACGTCGAATAGAATTAACGGTTGCAAATACTGTATTTACCGTTGTTAAATAATCATTGTAACTGGTTGCGTTTTCATATTCATAAAGCATCACATACTTTTCGTTACTTAAGATGTGCTTTTTCAGCTTTTTGGTCAGTAGATTTTTATCTATCGCTTTGCTACCATCTATTGTAAAAAGATTAATACCCCTATCGGCTAATTCGCTTTTCTCTAAAAACTCTGCATCCATTGGAGGCAACAACATAAAGAGCGCCAAGTCAGTTTCATTCTGAGCTTTATCCTCATGCTTAGCAACATAACCAATTTTCAGATAATTATTTTCACGCAAGGCTTGTTTAACCTTGTCCACGTAAACCATAAGCACCTCTTTATCAATTTCTAGAAGCGTTGTCATACGATTTAACTTAGAAGATTCAGGCTTTTCAATGTTTTTGCAAATGGCATCTAAATCGCTAAAATCACGCCTTTTCCCTTCAAAGAATAACTCCTCTCCAGAAAGAAACAGATGCATTAAAATCATATCCTTTCTATATTGCTTAAGCTCGGTTACCTTAGGGTAGGTTAGTTTTTGAAAATTTGCATCAAGCACTATATAACTCTCTCCTTTAGGAGCTTTCCTATATGTAACGATAGCTTCTTCATCCCAATTAATTATTAATTCTTCATTCTCAAATTCATAATTAACTTTTTGCTTTTCTTTACCATCTATCAGAATAAAATTCTTTGATTTTATTTTTACATCATACACAATAGAATTAATTACATTCTCGCTATCTAGAATCATTGTAGTTAACTTATTGTCACGTATTACTAGGAGTTGAGCTTGTCCTGATTGGCTATTCACTGACATCCAATCACCATTAAGCGAATTAGAAACAGTTGCTTTGTTACTTGCCATCACCTCATTGCTTCTACTTGTCATATCTGCAAATAAGAAGAAGGCGGCAATTAGTATTGGTACTATGGCTACGGCCTTCATTTTGGCCAGTAAGCCCGATTTATTTTTGTTCATCATGGCTATTCGTTTTTTAATTGATAATAAATTAAAATTATTTACCAGCTCAACTGAGCGAATGCTGATTAACTGACTCAGTAGTAGAGACTGATAATCAAATAACTCATGCCCTTTGTTTACCACTTGCCTGTCGGCAATGTACTCGTGACATGTTTTAATTGATTTCTGTATGCGCCATGTAAGCGGATTAAACCACTGGAAAATCGTAATGATTTGCGCCAGTATTAAATCCACAGAATGTTTATCGTTGACATGAACTTTTTCATGTTCCAGTACTTGTTCAAACTCTTCATTCTTTAGTATTTCCTTATTAACAAAAACCCAATTTAAAAATGAAAACGAAGGCATTTCTTCCTTCAGATAAATCAGATTTATCCCATCCGTTTCGCTACTGGTATTTTGTTTAATAATTCGACGTAAACTCCTCAATAAAAAGAGGAAACGAAAAGTAAAAAAGAGTACTCCTATAAAATAAATTATAAATATTATGCTCGATATTTTCCAGCTATTACTTGATTTAGCAGTATCACTTTTCACTTGATCCAACGGAATGACATTACTTTGATCGACTGCGAGATTGCTTGTTTCAACTTCATCTATAAACTCCGGATCGGTTATAAGAATTAGGTGTTCATAGTAACTCTTGAATTTCTCAATACCTTGACTTGTATCTTTTATGTACTCATAGTTTACCACATCCATTTGAATGGATATAAGCGGGATAGTAAGAGCCAGTAACATCGATCCTAGTAAATAGAAACGATTAAATGTGAAGTAGGTTTCTTTGCGAAAAAACACTACATAACCCAAATAAAATATACTTAGGCACAATCCCGATTCGAATAAGTAAAGTAGAAACTTAGCCATCTTTTTGCTGTTTTAAGTCTTCAAGCATTTTAATTACTTCATTGACTTCTTCGGTTTTAAGGTTTTTGTTTTCAGAGAAAAAGTTAACCACCTGTTTGAACGAGTCATTAAAATAGTTGTTTACCAGCGAACTCAATTGATTGCTTCGGTAATTGTCTTTCGAAATAAGCGGATAATATTCGTAGGTAGTCCCAAACTTATTAAATCCAACAATTTCTTTTTTTACCAAAACCCTTACAATGGTTGACACACTATTATATGGTGGTTGCGGCTCAGGAAATTTAGCCTGTATATCTTTGATGAAACCTTTTTCAAGCTCCCAAAGAATCTGCATTATCTTTTCTTCTGCTTTTGTTAAAGTTACCATTGTATTACTAAGTTAGTTAATCAGCACTACAAACATATAACTTAAATTTAAGTTTGTCAACTTATTTTTAAGTTAATTGACTTATGAATAAGTTTAAAGGGTCAAAACACCGACAAATAGGGCTCTGTAGAAAGTCATTTTATTCAGAAAAAATTCTATCTTTGAGTAAGTAGTATTAAAATCACACGAACATGAGCCAAGCAGATAGCGAAAAATTAGTAGTTGTATACGAAGGCAATCCAGTAGATGCTGACATCGTTAAACAAATGTTAGCCAACCACAATATTGAAGCAAACATCTTAAATCAGTTCACAAGTACTATTGCTCCTCACATCGTGCCGGAAGCAAGTGTAATTGTTATGGAAAAACACAAAGCCGATGCCTTAGTATTGTTACAGCATTTTAGTACGAGTAATTAATTTCGATTTAGGCGTTACTCATTAGTGTTAGTAAAATATGATTACTAAGAAAGTGTAAACTATGGAAATATTACCTGTCATTTTAATAATCTCATCCTTTGTTTTATATATTAAAGATCAATCATATTCCTTAGTATCGCAAAACGGTTATCAATTACAAAAAAGGTCAATTGAAAAATATAAAGGTTTGCCATTATTTGAACTTGATTATTTAATTGATGGAAATGAAATAACTCCTGATCATAGAAATGCACTAAAACGATACAGAAAATATAGAATTATAGGTCATTGGATACTATTTTCATCTTTCGTATGTGTTTTTTTCATAGGGCTCTTAAATAGTTCAACCTGATATACTAGCATAAGTAAATATTTAAGATAAGTATTAATCACCTTATGGATTCAAATTATTATTTACTTGGATGAAAGACCTCTGGAGAAGTTATGGGCAGTTCACAAACCTTGTTTTCACATTTATAAATTAAGGTCTGCCCTTTAACGTATCTGTCTTTCAACAAGAATATCTGGTCGTTATCCGAAACTGATCCTGCATAAACAACACCAGGTATTAATCGTTTTTGAAGCTGCTTTCTGTAAGAATCGACATCAGTACCGAGTATCGCTATTTCTTGCAAATGTTGATTATCCAAAACGGATAACAGTGCCCAACGCGCATAGTAACTTGGGTTCTTTTCGGCTTGCTCATACATCTTGGCTATCAGCATTTGAGCAATATCTCTAAACTCAGAGTGCTCACCTAACTGTGATAACTGCATCAGGTTTTTAGCCATAGTCGCCATGGATGATGGAATCACATTATCCTGCGCATCTGTTTTTCGTGCAATTAACTGCTCACCCTTATCGGATGTATAATAGATTACTCCCTTAGATTCATCATAAAAATCGCGCAACACAAGCTTATTAAGTGCTAATGCCTCTATGTAATAATCCGTGTTAAAAGTTATTTGGTATAAGGACAAAAATGCCTCAATCATAAGAGCATAATCATCCAGAAAGGCATCAATTTTAGCAACACCACTTTTTGAGGTACGCAACAATCTTCCATCATCCTGCTTTACAACCTTCAATAAATATTGCATGGCTCTCTCAGCCGCTTGTTTGTATTTATCGTCACCAAAGGCTTGGTATGCATCGCACAATCCTGTTATTGTTAAAGCATTCCATGCTGTCAGAATTTTGTCATCCAAACCAGGCCGCACTCTGCCTTTTCGTACCTCAAGTAGTTTATCCAACGATGCTTGTAGGTTTGTTTGAAAAGCCGGAAAATCAAGATTGTTGTTTGCTGCATATTCCTCACGCGTAATTGATCCATGAAGAATATTCACTCCATGCTCCCAATTACCACCGTCACTTATTTCAAAATATTTGAAGAAATGCTCATCCTCACCTAAAATTTCTTTTAACTCGCTTCTTGTCCAGGTGTAAAACTTACCCTCTACACCTTCACTATCGGCATCCAGTGCCGAATAAAAAGCACCTTCGGGTGATTGCAATTCACGCTGTAAAAATTGAAAAGTCTCCTCAACAATTCGCTCATACAATTTCTTACCCGAAGTTTTGTAGGCATTGCTGTATAATGATAAGAGCTGAGCATTGTCGTAAAGCATTTTCTCAAAATGTGGCGCAAACCAGCGCTCATCGACCGAATAGCGCGAAAAACCTCCCCCAGCCTGATCGTATATTCCACCAGAAGCCATTTTATCCAGAGTGAGGCACACAAAGTCCATCAACTCCTCATCCCCTTTTAATACACCCAATTGATGAGCTAAATTAAGTGATACCGGCATAGGAAACTTAGGTGCGCCACCATAGCCACCATAAGTATTATCAAAGCGAACCTTTGTATTCGAAATAATCAGTTCTTCATCAATACTAGGCACTGTTGTTACTATATTAGGGAAATCATTTGAGCGTATACCCTTGGTGAGCTGCTTTGCTTGATCCAATAATTTTTCTCGCTCATTCGTATACAAAGCACTCAAACTCGTTAACACTTCCAACCACTGATTCTTTGGAAAATAAGTACCTCCCCAAACCGGACGACCATCGGGCAAAGCGAAACAATTCAAGGGCCATCCTCCTCGACCTGTTAAGATCTGAACAGCCTCCATGTATATTTGATCCACATCGGGCCGCTCTTCTCGATCAACTTTTACACAAATAAAGTGTGCATTCATCAAATTGGCCACTTCTTCATCTTCGAACGATTCGTGCTCCATAACATGGCACCAATGACATGCTGAATAACCCACACTTATGAGTATCAATTTATCTTCATTTCTTGCCCTCTCAAAAGCCTCCTCACCCCAAGCATACCAATGGACTGGGTTATGTGCGTGTTGTAATAAATATGGGCTGGTTTCAGCTATTAATTTGTTCGAATTCATATTCGTTTATTTTGAGAATTGGGTGTTTGACAAGCAATAAATTGCACCATTCCAAACATTAGAATCAACCACCTTGTAGTCATAAATACCAAACGTTATCGCAGCATATCTGTTCAATAAGTCGTCAAGTATTTACTGCTTTGGCATTAATATTTTAAAAAAGCATATTAAATTTGTTTAATTTCAGTTCAATGAAGTACTTATTAATTATATCGCTATTAACCCTGTTAACAGGATGTCTTGGTTTGGATTCTAACCTGATTTCTGATAAAACAACCTATGGACCAAATGTGTCCTTAGCTGTTGGACAATACTTGGCACAATACGAAACCGTTGATGATCTGCCAATTATGACTCCAGTTTATGGTCACCCTTATACCTTTAGTGACACGGATACATTAGCTTTTAACATATCGGACAGCTTCGATTCACGCGAAAACATTGTTTCCATTTTGCTGCAGTTCGATATAATCAATCGATTCCCAGCAGACATACAGGTTAAACTATATTACATCGATGAAAATGGAACAGATATTTACCTAACAGCTGGCGATGGTATTGAATTGGTAGCTGCAGTTTTAAATGAGCAAGGTGAAGTCTTCTCACAAAATGGTACACTTACTAACTTTATGCTTCAGGAAGATCAAATTGATGGACTAATGACCACTGATAAAGTTGTAGTAGAAGTAGGTTTTATCGATTTTATATTAACTCCAGAGATAAGAGCTAATTTTAATGAATACATGGTTTTGACAGATTTAGGTGTTCAGAGCCAACTTATATTTGAGGATTAGCTGAATGAACAAAACCTTTTCCAAACAGCTTATCCTACTAATTTTAACACTGGTACCATTACCATTGCTGGGGCAGCAGAACCTCACTTTGTTTTTAATGCATGATTTGCCCCAGGCTAATTTTGTTAATCCTGCAGTAGCGGCCAAATGCCCAACCGTAATTGGATTTCCGGGTTTAGCATCGATACATGCCAATTATAGCAATACTGCCTTTACTCTGCAAGACATACTTGCCACAAATAACGATTCGCTCTATTTTAACCCAAGCAAGGCCATTGACCAAATGAAAGGTCAGGAATTAGTGGCAGCCGAAACCCATTATACACCCATCTATTTTGGTCGCTGGATAAAGCAATCCTATTTCACATTTTCGATCACCGAGAAAGTAATTAGCTATAATACCATTAACAGTGATGCAGCAAAGCTTGCATGGTATGGCAACTCCTCTTTTCTTAAAAAGGAGGCCTCTTTAAAAGGCATCAGAGGCAACGGTAATCACTACCGCGAATACGCACTTGGTATTGCAAGCAGAACCAGTGATCGAATGCGGATTGGCATTAAAGCAAAACTGTTATTCGGAAAGGGTAATGTTTACATGCCCAAAACCGAAGGAAGCATTCGAACCAATGAGCGAAACTTTCAGATATATGGTGATTTGGACACGAAAATAAATTCTTCATTTCCAATAGATGTGGAAACTGATGATGAGGGATATGTATCTGGTATTTCCTTAAAAGATAATGTTGATTGGATGGCTTACATGATGAATCGACGCAATTTGGGGTTTGCTATTGATTTTGGATTTATCTACGAATTAAATGAGAAAACTACTCTTTCAGGCAGTATGCTTGATTTAGGTTTAATCTCATGGAAAACAGACGTACATAACTTTGAGTCACGTGGCTCATTTCTTTATAAGGGTACTGGTGATGAGAGTGATTTTAACAACCCCAATTATTTTGAAGAATTGCGAGATAGCTTCGAAGACGAATTTGAGCCAATTCCTTCACAGTCGACCTATATCTCAAGATTAGTTCCACAAGTGTATCTGGGAGCAACACATACGCTTAATAAACATCTAAATGCTGGCGTTGTTGTTCGTAACGAGGTTTACCGTAACAAATCGCATAGCTCTTTAACCCTTTCGGCCAATACCATGAACTATAAGAAGCTAAACGGCTCGGTTTCGTATTCAGTTATGAACGGGAGTTATTTGAACTTTGGTGCAGGTATTGGCGCTAAATTGGGAGCAGTTCACATTCATGCCATAAGCGATAATTTATTAGCCTTTACAAATCTTTCAAACACAAGAAATGCCAATTTAAGAATTGGCATTAGTATTATTCCAGCTTGCGATCCGAGTGTAATGAAACCCAAGTCAAAAAATGGTATCTCCGCCTTGCCATGTTACATTAGCCCATATAAGAGCGATCGTAAAAAGAAAAGACGAAGATAAGTTTAGCTATTGCATTTTAACTTTTTTGGCTTCTTCTAAAATTACAGGGTATGAATAACCAGCACCAAAATCCTTATTTAATCCTAGCTTACCAATAAATGTTACTTCATCACCAACAGAGAATAACTCATCCGTAGTTACGGTTAAGTCAAAATCGCCATTGTAGTTGCTGCCATCTTGAATATGCAACCAGTTAACACCTAATATGCCATTATTTACTTTCACAACTTTACCTCTCACAGTTACCCGTTTATCGGCAAAATCTTTCTGATTCTCGAAAATACGAGCAACACTTACTGCACCCTCTGGCTGGTCAATTGAAACATCCGTTTTACTAACAGCAGATTGTTTATTCATTTTTTCCTGAATGGCCTCTTGCACAGGCTTAACTGCTTCGTAACGGATAGATTGCACAAAATAAACCGTTTCAAAAACGCGGCCCAATGCCTTACTTTCAAAATTTTTCATTTCTAAACCGCCATCGTAATATATTGTTTCCCCTTTATTTACAACTTCCTGAGGAATAGCAATCCAATTCTCTGCGCCATTCTCTTCTACCAATAAATAAGTATACGATGCTGTTTGTATTACATCGCTTACCTCACCTCGGTGAGTTCCAAGAGGTAATTGTTCATTCGATTGATTTTTCTTAGGGGCATTCTGACATGATGAGACTACAAGAACGAGTGCGATTATCTGAAGCTTTAAAAATGTACGCATTGAATAATGAGTTTTTGAGATTTATATTAATTCACCTATCAAACAAGAAAGGTAGTAGCATGGTTCAAAATCATCTTTTGAATAAAGACTAATAACTCAAATGTAGTAAAAGTTAAGGTTCATTCGTCTTACTCCATAAAAGGAGTAATTACTAAGAAAAATACCTAACTTTATATTACACTTTAATCCTTACACCATGACAACAGAAGATCCTTCAATCAAAAAACTAAAAAGTTTTGCCAATCGCACCAACCGAAGTGTTCATTGTTCGGTGCAAGCCTATCCTACTAATGCTATGGCACGCGTTCGACATCATCAGCGGCTTTTACACATACCCAACAACGCAGATAATACAAGCCTATTAGTCTGCCATTACGATCCTAAAAAAATTGGTGACCTAGAAATATATTGTGGCGTCTTCTTTCCTGTTTCATCCAAAGATAAAATTGTAATACGACAAAAAGATATGTTGGATAAAATCAATATCTTTTCTAAAAACAAACGAGCTAAAACCGGTTACTCGGTTTTTGACTCTAAAACAATCATCAGTGAATGCTCTGACCATAGTCGATTAAAAATATTTCAAAACCAGAAAATTCAAGAAAAAATACTCGAAGCATTTGGTTTAGATTTAAGAATGAAAGCTGGACTGAATGCCATGAGTCTTGATTACATTAAAGAATTGGAAGGCAAACCACATTTAGGAATATACATTACCGGTGAATGGATACTTGAAGATGAAAAGCTCGAACAATTATTTAGTATAGCTGAAACCATCAGGAGTCAGATTTTGATGAATAATTAACATCTTCACTAAAAGCATGAAAACCACAAAACTGTACAGCATTATTCTGGTCGCTTGTTTATTTATAATCAGTGGATGCACGCCCAAAAATAAAGACAAGTTAGAGCTTCGGATTTTTGCTGCCGCCAGTTTGGGCGAAGTAACTAAAGCATTGTCTGATTCTTTTCAAACCAAGTTTGAATGTACTGTTAAAACAAATATTGCTTCCAGCGGAACACTGGCCCAGCAGATTTCACAAGGCGCAAATGCTGATATTTTTTTATCTGCAAATGAGCTTTGGATAAACTACCTTGACAGCCTTGGCTATCTGAAACAAGCTAAAAAAGTGGACTTTGCAGAAAATAAGTTGGTGCTGATATGCCATAAGAGCTTAAAAATAGATCCAGTTTCCATCGATTCGGCATTTAACATCAAAACTCTGATTGGTAAGGGTAGAATTGCGATTGGTAATCCTAAACACGTACCGGTGGGACAATATGCACAACAGACGATCAATCATTTTAGGTGGAGAAAGGTTATAGAAGAGAATATCATAACTGCTAATAATGCGCGTTCAACATTGATGTTGGTTGAAATGGGTGAAATACCATTTGGCATCGTTTACCGTTCCGATGCCTTACATTCTGATAAAGTAAAACTTATAGGTACCTTCCCATCTCATTCGCATGAAAACATTGTATACATAGCTTCATCATTAAATAAAAATAAAGCATCAAAGGCATTTATTGAGTTTATTCAATCTGAAACCGCAAAAAGCATTTACGTTGAACAAGGTTTAAAACCCTGAATAATATTTTAATATCTTCTCTTGAAGTTCACAATCTCAAATTAAACGCAACCACTTCTATTATTATCCATCATACAACTAAAGATCAAGGTTATGAATCAGACTCAATTAATCCTCATAATAATTTTAATTATTACCTTAGGTTGCAATGATGCGAATGACATTCCTATAGTAAAAGATATTTCTTTTGAAGAAATTGCCAAAAGTGCATTATACGGGAATGGTGAAGAAGGAATTTCTCAATCGAACATGGTAATTCAAAATGAAAACGATTGGAAAAGTTTAATGACAAAAATGGATTCTTATAATAACGCTACGGAGAATTTCAATAAAAAAAACGTAGATTTCGATTCCTATACTATAATTGCTGTTTTTTTAGAAATAAAAATGTACGGTCATGAAGTAGGCATCAATAAGGTGACAGAAAAAGAAAATCATTTATATATTTCAACCATTGAAAAGCAATCTATGGCTACAGTAATTTGTCAACCTTATAGTATAATTGAGATACCAAAAACAGAATTACCGATTATATTTGAATAATAAAGAAAAAGGCTTTTGAATTATACAACAATTAAAGCCCTAAAGAATGCTTATCTTTTGGCATTGATTCACTCAAAGAATGATGCTTAACAATGACGGGAATAGAATTACTCAGTTTTAACACCGCCGAAATTCAAGCCATTTTACTTTCCTTAAAAGTGGCTTTCTACTGTGCGCTTGTCTCGCTTCCTTTTGCCTTGTGGCTTGCTCACATCATGGCTCGTCGTTCATTTTATGGTAAATCAATTATCGAAAGTCTAGTGCACCTGCCCTTGGTGCTACCTCCCGTAACCACAGGCTATCTTCTACTACTAATGTTCGGAACTAACGGTTGGATTGGTCAATGGCTTTACAGCACATTTAATATTAAAATAGCTTTCAGTTTTTATGCGGCTGTTCTTGCTTCTATCATCGTTTCGTTCCCCTTGATCGTTCGTTCCATACGCACAGCCATTGAAATGGTGGATACTGATCTTGAAGATGCCTCTCGCATATTGGGTGTTAATCGTTTAAAAACATTCTTCCGCATAACCGTTCCCTTAGCTTTGCCCGGCATAATCTCCGGAACCGTATTAGCCTTTGCCCGATCATTAGGTGAGTTTGGTGCCACCATAACCTTTGCTGGCAACATAGCAGGCGAAACACAAACCCTTCCTTTGGCCATTTATAGTAACATGCAGGTTCCTGGTCAGGAAGGAACAACCCTTCGGTTGGTATTAGTGTCGGTTGTATTATCGTTTATTGTTATGGCAATTTCGGAATGGATGGTACGTAGAATGAAGGCACGTAAATTTAATTAGGATGGTAGAAACTAAGTTCAAATTAAAACAAGGTAATTTTAACTTCGCCATCAACGAAAAATTTGATGCTGGCATTACAGGTATTTATGGTCCTAGCGGCGCTGGAAAAACGTCTCTTCTAAAAGCAATTTCCGGATTAATAAAACCCCAAGAAGGAGTTATCAATATCAATGGTAATGAAGTATTTAATGCAGAAAACAACACCAATATACCCGTTGAAAAACGACGCATTGGTTATGTATTTCAAGAAGGAAGACTGTTTCCTCACCTCAGTATTGAGCAGAACCTAAATTACGGTTTCAATAAGCACTCGCCCAAGCAACTGAGCTTCGATGCAGTAGTCGACTTACTTAATTTGAGGTCTCTTCTTAAACGAAAACCAAGTGCTATCTCTGGCGGCGAACGGCAACGAACCGCGCTTGGACGAGCTTTATTATCGTCGCCGGATATTTTATTACTCGACGAACCATTTTCAGCGGTTGATATTCATTTGCGAAGTCAGATTATTCCCTTTCTTTTAAAAATTCACAAAAGCATCGATATTCCAATTCTGGTTGTTAGCCACGATTTACCCGACCTTTTAAAACTGAGTAGTCGTTTATGCCTTATAAATAATGGCCATTGTATTGGGCATGATGATTACCATGAATTATTGAAAAAGGAAACTTCATTAAAACTATTTGCATCTGATGCCATAATGAATGCTATAACGATGACTGTAAAAGCCATCGACCCAGCGAAAGGACTTACGATTTTATCTAACAATGGCGATGAGAGCGATGTGCGCGTAAAGTGCGAAAAAAGTAAACTAACATATGGAATTGGCGAAGAACTAAAACTATTTATTAGTTCCGATGACATTGCGCTTTCCGAAAAAAAGGTAGAAGGTATAACCATTCAGAATCAGTTACAAGGAAACATTACGGACATAATAAAGCGAGAATCCACAAGTTTGTGTATTGTTGATGTAGGATTTAAACTGGTGGTTGAAATTACAGCTGAATCACAAAAACGAATGAACATTGAAGTTGGAAGTTTGGTTTGGTGCTTATTTAAATCAGTTGCCATTGATGTGGCAGGTTAATAGCAATTTTTTAATCGTATCTTTGTCGGAAATAATAGCATTATATGAAGTTTGAAGAGTTTGGCATCAATGCCAAGATACTGCGTAGCATTGACGAATTAGGCTATAAACGCCCAACAGATATTCAATTCAAAGCCATTCCTCCCATTCTAAAAGGTGAGGATGTGTTGGCCATTGCCCAAACCGGAACAGGAAAATCTGCCGCATTTGTGATACCAGTTTTACACATGCTTCAGAAAAAAAAGAGAAGTCATGCCGATGGTGTTCGTTGCATAGTAATGGTACCAACCCACGAATTGGCTATTCAAATAACCGATGTATTCAAACAAATAGGAAAACATACTTCGCTGAAATTCACAGCAATATATGGAGGGACAGAGCAAGACACTCAGATTGAACAGTTAAAAAAAGGTACGGATGTATTAATTGCAACTCCAGGTCGTGTTTTTGATTTTGTGAATCAGGGACATTTGAAAATATACAATGCTGAAATGCTGATATTAGATGAAGCGGATCATATGTTAGCTTTAGGTTTCATCAAGGACATTGAAGATTTAATTAAATATCTGCCTAAACAGCGACAAACCTTATTCTTTTCAGCAACCATTGATGCAAAAATAAAGAAGTTGGCCTATTCATTGGTTCGTCGCCCCATACGCATTCAAATTTCGCCAAAGAATCCTGTTGCTAAAAACATAGAACATTCGCTGGCGTTTATAAAAATGGATGATAAACGCTTCTTTTTAGAACGCGTTGTAAATTCTCATCCCGAAAATAAAATATTAGTATTTGTACGTACCAAGGTAAGAGCCGAAAGAGTAAAGAAGGCCATGGAGCGCGTAGATATTGAAAGCGTAACCATTCATAGTGATAAGAGCCAGAAAGAAAGAAGCGAGGCAATGGAGAGCTTTAAAAGTGGTAAAATAAAGGTATTAATTGCTACAGATGTAAGCGCCCGCGGAATTGACATCCCTAATGTTGAATACGTTGTTAATTACGATATACCTGAGGTTCCTGAAAACTATGTGCATAGGGTTGGACGAACAGGGCGTGCCAAAAATAAAGGCTACGCAATTTCATTTTGCAGCGATGAAGAAAAGGAGCTACTTACACAAATTGAAACTTATGTGGGAGGCAGCATTGATGTCGTAGATTTAGGTTCAGATGACTACGCCGACACCATTGACTTTTCGAGCGAAACAAGCACGGATTGGAAAAATCTAATGAAGGAAGCCGAGCAAAATGAGCAAAACTTCAAACCAAAGAAGAAGAAAAAGAAGAAAAAATAATAATCTGGCTGCGTCTTACTTTAGCTCTTCAAAATCAACATATTCACCATCATTTAAATCAGCTTTGTTACTCGGGGTTGATTCTTGTTGAGTACGCTTAATCGTTACCTTACCCTCTTCTTGTTTTGCCTTTTCTTTAAAGTTAGCACTTGCATTTTGCTGTTTTTGTTGCATCCGTTCAACACCCTTTTTTAATAACAGGGGCAGTACATAATGCCTTATTAGCTTGGATATAAGGTAGAAACCGACAAGGAATAATATGATTCTCATGAAATTTATTTTTTACAAATATAGAATATACCACTCGTAATTTGAAATGAGCTCTTAAATTTGCATTTACACAAGTGCATATTATTCTCGTTTAAAATCAAAATGGTAGTATTTGCTACTCAATAACCGTGCTAAAACTGCATCACCATCGAAACACTTGCGTGTTGGTCAGATACAGACGGAATGGCAGTCCAACTGCGCTTCTTTTTGTCATTTCGGCGGTCGTGTTGCCAGTATACTAGGCAGTTTTCATTATTAAAACTGAGCTCAGTGCTAATAATAATTGTTTCAAAAACCTCAGTCCTATTACCCGAATTAACTTTTCAATAACCACAAGTGTAAGAAATAAAAGTCAAAAAGCCTGTTGTACAAAGATGTACAACAGGCTTTTGTATCGATTATTTTAATCTATAGTTTTTTAGCCTCTTCTAATGCTTTCTGAAAGGTGTCATCAATTTCGTGAATGATTGGATAAAAACCCTCATTATCTATTAAATTTCGAGCCACATAAGCCTTTAGTTCTGTATCGATTATTTCCTTTGATTGCTCATACTGTTGCTTGTCAAATTTAACCCCTTTATCCTTTGCATAAAGCAAAAAGTCAGCAACTACATTCTTGGCATCCAAATACTCTTTAATGGCATTCGCCGTGCGCAAATTCTCTAATTCTTTTCGATTGTCATCGGCATATTTAAGCGCGAATCGATAAATAATACCATTCCTTCTTAAGTCAACAAAGTAATCTGTTATCATAGAAGTATCGCGAGGTACGAAGACATCAGGCATGATGCCTCCGCCACCATACACAATCTTTCCCGATTTGGTTTTATATTGCAGCGATTCATCAAAGTGAACACTGTCCTGATTAAAGAACTCACCTTGCTCAAATCGGTTATAAATATCGTGGTAATAATCTTCAACCCCATTTTCGTATGGTTTTTGAATACATCTGCCGCTTGGTGTGTAATAACGCGCAACCGTTAAACGTAAAGCTGAACCATCTGGTAATGGAATCTGCTGCTGCACCAATCCTTTACCAAAAGAACGACGCCCAACCACTACTCCGCGATCATTATCTTGTATGGCTCCAGCGAATATTTCACTAGCCGAAGCTGAAAATTCATCAACCAAAACAACAACTTTTGTATCCTGACAAGTACCAGATCCATTTGAATACACATCCTGACGAGCTTGTGCT
This sequence comes from Carboxylicivirga fragile, assembly GCF_050589805.1. NCBI lineage: Bacteria > Pseudomonadati > Bacteroidota > Bacteroidia > Marinilabiliales > Marinilabiliaceae > Carboxylicivirga > Carboxylicivirga fragile. The sequence goes on from NZ_JBNGOY010000044.1 coordinate 27,441, forward strand.
TTACCCTCAGTATATACAATTAATTCCTTCGCTGCCAAAAACTCATTACATAAGGCAATTGCCACATCCAACAAACCTCCCGAATTACCTCTAAAATCAATAATTACTTGCTGGCAATTATTAGCTTTTAACTTAGCCAAAGCCGTTAAAAATTCCTGATAGGTTGTTTGAGCAAAGCGATCAACTTTAATGTATCCCGTTTCGTCATCCACCATATAGCCTACATCAACACTGTAAATAGGAATAATACCTCGGGTAATAGTAAAATCAGCAACCTCCAACGACGGACGACGAATAACACCCACTTTAACTTGTGTGCCCATTTCGCCACGCAGCTTCTTCATTACATCATTGGTATCAATATTCTTACCCGCAATAATTGAATCATCAACCATAACAATTCTATCGCCGGGCAATAAACCAACTTCCTCAGATGGTCCTCCCGGAATAACATTGATTACCAGAACAGTATCCTCTTGCATACTAAACTGAACCCCAATGCCGCCAAAATTACCTTGTAACTCTTCGTTAACCTTATTTAAATCCTTGGCAGGAATATATACCGTATGTGGATCAAGTTTCTTCAATATCTCAGGAATAATGGCTTCCTCTATTTCTTCTCGATTTACCGTATCAACATATTCCTCAACAATATGATCCATCAAAGCATCCAACTTATTGGTTTGAGGATAAATCATAAGTGGATTACCACTGCCCGAATGAGCTGGCATAAAATTACGTCCGATAAAAATTCCTAACACTACCAATAGCGCAAACACTACAGGCATTAATATTTGGTTTTTAGTATTCTTCATTCTTGAATCCTTATATTAATTCTTCTTCAATGTGTACTAATTCAATGTTGGCGCGATCTAATAGTTGTATGCCATCCTCGGTATGGTACTTTTCGATAAATACAACACGCTTAATGCCTGCCTGAATAATTAACTTGGCACATTCGATACAAGGCGATGCTGTTACATACAGCGTTGCACCATCAGAACTATTATTTGATCGAGCCACTTTTGTTATTGCATTGGCCTCGGCATGTAATACGTATGATTTCGTTTTATTCTCACAATCCTCACACTCATTTTCAAAACCCGATGGTGTGCCATTATAACCATCGCTAATAATCATTTTATTATGCACGATTAGCGCACCTACCTGGCGACGTTTACAATATGAGTTTTGAGACCAAACTCTAGCCATTGCCAGATAACGTTGGTCGAGCAGAAACTGCTTAGTATTGTCTTTTTTACTATTCATTCAACTGTTTTAAGCATGATAAGCACAAATGTAACAAAATATGCTTGTTGACTATTTCTAGAGATGCTTAGATTTTAGATAATAGACATTAGATTTATTTTCAGATTATCAAACATTCGCATATTATAAAAACGGAACCAATGCTTTGTAATTCAAAATAAACACCTTAGCTAACAGTAAACAATCAACTCGTGCTTTTAAAAATAGGGTTTACAACTTTGTGATTCGATAAACCGGATAAGGATAATACCTTGTTCCCCATTGTGCAACAATGTAACGGTCAAAAAAGTTCCATTTAAGCAAACTATCGTCTGATTGTGCCTCAAGAAGATAGGCTGCAAGATTAGCTAATCTCTGATTCATTGGAACATAAATGCTGCCCTTCTTAAAGGTTTTGGTCTTACTTTCAAAAGCACCCTCAATTACATTGGTGTAATGCCCTTGATTCAAACGCTTTGATGGACTAAGTTCACTAAACACAAATTCCTCCACCTCAAAACTTTGCTCTTCTTCTAGAAAAGAATAGGTAATACCATGCAAATCAAGAAGTACTTTTACTTCATCAATATTAGTTGAAAACACATAAGCTTGAGGAAAACTAATACTCTCTTCAGCAAAATAATCGGCAATGTACGGAACGGTCACTTTTATCTTACGATCTGTTTTACGGTATCTTTTCCATCCATTTTCGGTATGTGTGTATTCCGCCTCAAAAGCTAAAATAGTTACTGGTTCTGGTGTTGGTTTACCTTCGTATTTAATGGCAAACGAATCCGCAGGTAAGGCTTGAGTACTTCGATTGATTGTTTTTTCATCTACTTGTGCCAATAGGGTTTTAATTTCATTCTTATTATCTGCAGCGTAATCTAAAACAGACCACATGAGGTTGTAACAACCCACGACACGAGATTTATAATCTGCATATACGTAATTCTCATTTAAAATAGCCAAGCGATTACGTACACCAATGTAATTAACCATGTATCGCGGTTCGGCAGCGTAAGATATCCAACCCTTCTCAGGATTCAAGCGATCAATAAATTCGCCATAGAAACAATTAAGTGTATTGTATTCATCCGACATTTGATTGTGCACCCAAGGCATCATCTTATCACGCATATAATTTATCAGCTGCCTATCACCATTAGGATTCATAATCCAAGTAAAAGTAATGGGCTCTTCGTGGTACGAACCATTTGTGGTGTGGCAATCAAGCGTAATGGCAGGATCCCATTTATTAAGGATGTTTTTTATAACACCTTGCATTTCGGGTGACTCCAACTTCAATGCATCTCTATTTAAATCCAGATTCTGCCCGTTATATCTAATCCCAACCGAAGCAGGCCCATTTTGATGCGTTCGATTCTTCGTACTCATCTTCTCATTGCCATCGGCATTAAGGTTAGGGCAAATTAAAACAACAACATCTTTCAAATAATCCTTTTTAGCGTCGCTAATTAAATCGCGTGCTAACATTAGCGCCGCTTCTTTTCCCTCCACTTCGCCAGCATGAATATTGGCTTGGATGTAAACAACAATTCGTTCATCGTTCTTCAAATCGGCAATCGACTTTGGCATTGGATTAGCAACAATCATCATCGGAACCTTACGTCCTTCAACAGTTGTTGCAATATTTTCTACTCTAATAAGATTCGAACCATTATCCAAATATTCAACAGCTTGAATCACCTCATCGTAATTAGCCGTTCGGGTAAAATCAGATGATTCGGCTACGCTTAGCATTTTATTCTGGCTCCAACTGATATGCCCAAGCATAAGTATTGAAGCGATAAATAGATATCTCATTTAAATGGGTTTTGAGTATTATGACCTAAATATAGCCAAATAGCATGGTTGACAAAACCTGAATGTGCTTAAATTAAAACATGTGGGCATTTTGCAAAACAGGACTATGTGCTACCTTTGCGCCATGTCAGAAAAAGTGAAAGTATTTTTAAGCCTACTGTTGTCGATGATATGCTGGGCTTTCTCATTTGTGTGGATCAAACAGGCATTTGAATCATTCAATCCACTTACAATTGTCGTATTACGCCTGACCTTGAGCGCCGTCTTACTTTTTGTAATTCTTACGCTTATGAAGAAGCTTAAAAGGCTTCATTTAAAAGATTTCAAATGGTTTGTTTTATTGGCTTTCTTCGAACCATTTTTATATTTCATGGGCGAGAGTTTTGGTTTGCAAGTGGTCTCCTCAACCGTTGGTGCAGTAATTGTTTCAACCATACCATTATTTTCTCCAATTACCGATCGCTTGTTTTTTAAGAGTAGAATTAGCGCAATGAATATTGCTGGTATTGTCATTTCTTTTGCCGGTGTACTTTTTATTATTTTCGAAGATGGCTTTAATTTAACGGCTCCGCTTTACGGCATTTTGCTAGTCTTTTTGGCAGTATTTGCAGCTTTAGGCTATTCAGTAGTTTTAAAGAAAATACCAAAATCATACAATGCTGTTAGTATCATCACCTATCAAAATATGATCGGCATTTTCTTTTTCCTTCCTTTATTTTTTACCTATGAATGGGAGCATTTTATATCAACTACAATTACAAGCACTTCCATTTGGGCAGTGGTACAATTAGCCATATTTGCATCATCACTTGCCTTTATATTTTTTACTTATGGTATGCGTATCATTGGTATTACCAAAGCCAATGTTTTTGTTAATCTCATACCTGTGTTTACCGCCATATTTGCTTATTTTATTCTGGGCGAATTATTAAACGTTCAAAAGATTGTGGGAATTATTATTGTTGTGGGAGGTGTTTTTATCTCGCAATTAAAAATTAGAAAGAATGGTGTTTGATCCTGACAAACTAAGAGCCGATGCACAAAATAAGGCAAAGGAAAACAAGGCTTTCTTAGCTAAGTTAAAAAAGAAAAAACCCAAGGACTTGGATGATGAAACACATGCACTGCACGAGCAAGTATTTGAATATACCGATTGTCTGGAATGTGCTAATTGTTGTAAATCAATAAGTCCAATTGTAATCGACAGAGACATTGATCGCTTAGGCAAGCACCTGCGTATGAAACCATCGGCTGTTATTGAAGCTTATTTGCGACTGGATGAAGATGGTGACTACGTTTTTAGAGAAAGCCCGTGTCCATTTCTGATGCCTGATAATTATTGCATGGTGTATGAATCTCGTCCAAGAGCTTGTCGTGAATATCCACATACAGATCGCAAACGTTTTTTTCAAATAAGTAAACTCACCTACCAAAACACTTTTATCTGTCCGGCTGTTTTTGATGTAGTGGAAGGTTTAAAACCTATATATGAATAAAAAACACATGAGCTTTTAACACTAAATTGATAAATTTGCCGTTCTACAAAAGGAAAATGGAGAGAATGAGAATAATATTAAGCTTGCTTTTTATAGTATCACTTGGGTTAACGACTCGAGCGCAGCAGGCAGGAAACTTTACATACGAATTCTTGAATGTCACAAATTCGGCAAGAGTTGGTGCTTTGGGAGGTAATCAAGTTGGTTTGGCCGATGATGATATCAACCTCGTATTTAATAATCCAGCAAATTTATCCTCTGCTCTTAACGGACAAATCACTTTAAACTATGTACCATATGTAAGTGATATCAATACTGCATTTGCAGCATATGCGCATCACAATGATAAAATTGGATCATTCGCACTTGGTATTCAAACCATTAATTACGGCACTTTTGATCGGGCCGATGAAAATGGTAACCTGCAGGGTACCTTTAGTGCTGCAGAATATGCCATCCACCTAAACTACGCCAAAGTACTATCACCTAAACTACAAGCTGGTATTGCCTTGAAGCCCATCATTTCAAATTTTGAACAGTACAATTCCTTTGGACTGGCAGCCGACATAGGTGTCATGTATAAATCAAGTGATCAACTTTTCAGTGCAGGAATAACACTAAAAAACCTTGGCTCGCAAATAACCACCTATAACGATACCTACGAACCATTGCCGCGCGATTTACAAATAGGTATTGCCAAGAAATTGGCTCATGCACCTTTTCGTTTAAGCCTAACGGCTCAAGATTTATTAGATTGGAAAACAAAGTACACTGTTTATGATGGTAATGGAGATGAAGTGAGTGAGTTAAGCAATACCGATTCTAGCATTGATCAACTAATGCGCCACATGGTTATTGGCCTCGAATTTCTGCCCCATAAAAACTTCTATGTAAATGCCGGATACAATCACCGACGAAGAAAAGAGTTGGGCATTAAAGAAAAAATGTCAACAGCTGGTTTCTCATGGGGCTTTGGATTTAAGGTGTACAAGTTTCACTTCTCATACGGATCGGCTCGTTATCATCTGGCAGGTTCGTCAAATCACTTTAGCATTTCAACCAGCTTGAGCAACTTTAAATCGTCGAATTAATTTAACTTAATTAACAAGTAAGTTTGATTAAGCAGCATAATTACTTTAAATTAATTATCTTTACTTATACCATATCCTTTTCCCTAAACAATAATTTGTGATACATGTTACCTTACAAAGGGAGCATTGGCAATTGTATTCTTTCTATACAAATAGAATACTTTAGCTGTGTTTCTGAATAAATAAGGAATGCGCACACCCAACATTTTATATTTCGTAAATAATAAAACAGTCATAGCCATGAAAACATTTAATGTTGACATCCCCGAAGAACAACTGGAATTTGTTTTAGAATTATTTGATTCACTTAATTTTCTATCATATACTGAAGCTAAACCCGAACCACGTAATTATATAGCCAAAGATTATATGGTAAAAAAGGGCTTAATTCCTGATGAAAATCCGCCAGCCTCAGATGATGCTAAGAAGCAAAAAATTGATCAACTCAGTGAGTTGAGAAAAAACATTGACCTACTTCAAAGTAAGCGGCAAAAAGAAGCTCCCAAGGTGCTCAATTTTCGTTTACCAACATCAATAAAGAATGGTAAGGCAAGTGAAATCCAGCAATTTTCGGATTGCGAAAAACTAAAGAATTACCTAGAAAGCTATTTACGAATAGGTATTCATAAAATTGATTTTAAAACGAATAAGAAGAAAGCACTCGAAATGGACAATTACCAGGTAGTGGCCATCGTAAAAGAATCAGAAACTAACTTCACAAACATCACAGCAGGATTCTCTGACATTGAGTTTTAAACTGATTTTTTCCGAATATATGGTTGAATTAATACGCGCAAGGATTGATCGCGCGAGAAATAACTTTGTGCCCAATTAACAAATATGAAAAATCGGTTCTTGACTCCAACTATGGCCATTAAGTGAACAAACAGCCACAGAAACCAAGCAAATACGCCTGAAAACTTCACTCCTGGTAAATCAGCTACAGCCATATTTCGCCCAATGGTAGCCAAACTTCCCTTATCCTTATATTTAAATTTTTTCTTATTTCCTTTTAAAATATTCCGTGCTAAGTTATCCGCCTGCTGAATGGCCACTTGTGCCACTTGTGGATGCCCGTTTTCAAATTCAGTATCATCGCTTATGCAAGAAATATCTCCAATGGCATATACATTATGCAAACCTTCAAGTTGATTAAAAGAATCAACCTTTATACGCCCTGATCGCATCCAAAACTCATTTGGAATACCATTAATGAAGCGCCCTTTAACACCAGCTGTCCATAAAAGGTTACGCGCATATTTAACTTTGTTATCAGGCAAGCTAACCTTATCGCCATTGTAATCAACAATAGGTGTTTTTAAATGTACTTCCACCCCTAATTCTTTCAAAAAATAAAGTGCCTTATTTCCAGCCTCAACCGACATACCGTTTAATAAACGATCACTTGCTTCGTACAGATAAATCTTCATGCGCGAAAAATCCAATTCCGGATAATCCTTTGGCAATACATAACGTCGCATTTCAGCAATGGCACCTGATAACTCTACTCCGGTAGGCCCACCTCCAACAACTACAACAGACATCAACTTGCTTTGCTTGTCCGCATCATCGGTTAAAATAGCCTTTTCAAAGGAAGACAGAATACGGTTGCGCAGATTAATAGCCTCCGCTGTTGTTTTCATTGGCAAACCGTACTTTTCAAGATTATCGGATCCAAAGTAATTAGTTGTAACACCTGTTGCAATCACCAAATAATCATAAGATAGCGGCCCATTGCTAGTTATCACATATTTCTGTTCATGATCAATATTTAATAATTCCGTCTGCCTAAAATGCAGGTTCGAATGTTTCTGAAATATTTTACGGACAGGAAAAGAAATGGAGCTTGGTTCAATGCCGGAGGTAGCCACCTGGTAAAACAATGGTTGAAACTGATGAAAATTCTGCTTGTCCATCACCACAACCTGAAAAGGTGAATTTATGAGCTTACGAGCCAATTTTAAACCAGCAAAACCAGCACCAATTATAACAACTCGTTTTTTCTTATTCTGAGGTAGATTAAAGCTATTCTTCATGAGAAATATTTTGCAAGAAGAACAGCCAAACAAAAGGAAAGTTTGTTAATTGAAGAAAAAATTATCTAATTAAAATTAAACCGTATCAGTATTCTCAGCATCTACCTCCTCGTCTGCGAAAATACGATTGGTTCGGATGGCATAATAAATACCCGGCAGTGAGCATATTAAAGAGTTGAGATAAAACAAAACACTAATGGCTACGGCCTGTTCTTTGTTTATGCTAAGGTAGATCGCCCCTTGCATAAATGTAAATTCACGAGCTCCAATTCCTCCCAATGTAATAGGAACTGCTGATGCGATTGTTGATAAAAAGAACAAGAACATATAATCATCCCAATAACCATCAACCTGAGCTCCCATACCCATTAGCAAACACATTACAGCCAACATCTGAATGCCTTGAACCAGCAAGGACCATAATGAAACCGGCAAAAAAGCCTTGGTCATTTTACGATTGAACAACCATAAAAACAAATAATAGCCGACACTCACAAAAGGAATTAGTAGAAAAAACCACCCTTTATAAGGCAGATCATATTCAATAAAATAAACCAGTCCAAAAATATATACCAGGATGATTGACAATCCACTCACACGATCGGCCAATACCACGCCTATCAATTCCTTAACCGCTAGCTTGTACTTCTTTCTTAAATAGTAAACCTTATAGCCATCGCCCCCAACACCCCCAGGTAGGAAAAAGTTATAAAACATGCCTAACCAATAAAGTTTAATATTGGCTTTGTAGGCAATTTTTAAGGGTAGAGACTTAAACAGAGTATTTAAACGATAGGCACTAGCCAACTGAGAAACGCCATACAACAACATGGCAATAAAAACATATATGGGCTTAACCGTAGCAATGGAACTACCAACCTGCTGCATGTCGAGCTGAGAAACGATATAATAAATAGCAGCAGCCGAGAATGCTATCTTTAGCCCTAACTTCAAAACTTTAATTAATTGCTTTTGCTCAGCCATTTATTCTAAATCGAATCATAAAAAGAACCATGCTTGCAACAAATGACCTGCATGGTTCTCAAAAAAATATTTAGAAACGTGTTTAACGTTTATGTAATCCACATTCTTTGGTATCAGGACTTTCCCACCACCATCTTCCAGCTCTCACATCTTCACCTTCTTCAATGGCGCGTGTACAAGGTTGGCATCCAATGCTTGGAAACCCTTTGTCGTGAAGCGTATTATAAGGAATTCCTTTTTCTTTGATGTAATCCCAAACCTGCTCTTCTGTCCAACTAGCTAACGGATTAATCTTTATCAAATTATTATTGCCATCCCATTCAACGACATTAATGTCAGTTCGAGTTACCGACTGGCCAGCTCGCAAACCACAAATCCACACGTCAAGACCATTAAAAGCCCTTTTTAATGGTTCTATTTTGCGATTATTACAGCACTCTTTTCGGTTCTCAACACTTTCGAAAAACAGGTTAATCCCTTTGGCATTCACCATTTTCTGAACCTTCTTTTTCTTTGGAAAATAGATCTTCAGGTTCTTTTTATACTTACGAGAGGTTCTATCAATTAAATCGTAGGTTTCAGGAAATAAACGACCTGTATCTAAGGTGAATATTTCTATCTCGGGGTTGATTGCAACAAGCATTTCGGTTAATACCTGATCTTCGGCACCTAAACTAGAAGCCAAGCCAATTTTATCACCAAAACGTTCAGCAAAATACTTAAGTATCTCTTGTGCGCTGGCAGAACGAAACTGCTCATTCAGCTCTTTAATTTCTTCAATCTTCATGTTTACGAATAATTTGATTGCAAAGATAACATATAAAAACCACCTCCAAACAATTGAAGGTGGTTCAAAATATTTTCATTTCATCGAATTTACAACTTACCTCCAAAACAAACACCCATACTACGTCCTTGTTCAATTAAATAATGATCAGGCTTTAATAAACGTAATTTACCTCCTACTTCTTCAAGCGGAACCGAAGTAATGGTATCGTTCTTAAGTGAAACCATTGTGCCAAATTCACCACGATGAATTAAATCGGCTGCATGCGCTCCATAGCGAGTTGCTAATATTCTATCTTGTGCACTTGGTGTACCACCTCGTTGTATATAACCAAGTATGGTTTCACGCGTTTCCATACCAGTCATCTTTTCAATTTTCTTTCCAATATAGCTTGCCGCTGATTTCTTTTTAGGTCTCTCAATTCCCTCAGCCACTACCACAATTGAATATGGTTTACCCACTCTACTTCTCTCCAAAAGACATTCTGCAACCTTCTCTAAATCATATTCTAACTCAGGTAATAGAATTACATCGCCACCAGCTGCAATGCCCGAATACAAAGTAATCCAACCAGCATGATGCCCCATCAACTCAATAACCATAACTCGTTTGTGCGAGTTAGCCGTTGTATGCAGGCGGTCAATGGCTTCGGTAGCTATATCTACAGCCGAATCAAAACCAAAAGTCACATCTGTACCCCAAACATCATTATCTATGGTTTTAGGAATACCAATCACATTCAAACCTTCTTTTGATAGTAAATTAGCCGTTTTTTGAGTACCATTACCACCAATGCATACCAATGCATCAAGACCAAGTTTTTCGTAATTCTGCTTGATTATTTGTGGCTTATCTGTAATAGCGTGACCTGCATCTGGTTTAAATGGTTTAAATCTTGAAGTTCCTAGTATGGTTCCCCCAACGGTTATGATACCTGAAAGCTCCTTTTCTTCCATTGGGTGCACTTCCATATCGACCAACCCACTGAAACCATTGGCAATGCCAACCACTTCCATTCCATACTTCACTATAGCTGTTTTACCAACGCCTCGAATGGCCGCATTAATACCAGGGCAATCGCCTCCAGCTGTAAGGATTCCAATCCTTTTTTTATCTTTTCCCATAGTATTCGGTTTTTATAATCATTCGAAAATACTCTTTTTACAACAAAATTCTCAATGAATATTTGCCCCCTTGGGCTACTCATGAAACACCAAAAGTGGCACCTCAGTATGAAACAACAACTTACGCGTAATACTGGAATGAAAAATCTTTGAAATCATATTTCGCTTATGACGAGTCATTGCAATCATATCAATGCTTTTATTGGCCATATAAACATCCAATGCGTGTAAGAAATCTGAACCTGTAATAAACTCAAAATCCATCGTGTGATTCCGATAGGTCTTTTCACAATACGCCTGCATTTGCTCAATTCGCTTTTTATCCCATTTATCGGGCATTGAAGTAGTGAAATGAACCGCATGTATTTGTGTTTCGAATGGAGAAACCAAACGAACCAATTTATGTAACGATCGGTAATCCGATTCTCCAAAATCCGTAACAAATAAAATGCGGTTAAGACGATCTAAATTTACTGATGATTTATGAGGAACGGCTAAAACAGGAACACGTGCCTTTTTAATGACATCGCTTGTGACACTGCCCAAAAGCTCTTTAATTGTTTCCTCTTTACTCTTCGTTCCCATTACAATTACATCAGGCTCATCGCGTTTGCTGATCCCTACCAGAATATCCTCAGGATAACCCTGCTCAATTCGAACAGTTACCTTTTGTGATGGATGCTTTTGAGTTAAATCTGTTTTGATTTTCTGAAGCTCCACCTCTACTTGCTTATTCGATAAAATTGCGTTTGTTTCTTCAACCAAATCAGATAAACAATGAATCAAACAAATATTGGATGGCATTTTTTCGCCCAACTTTAATGCATACTCCAAAGCATGCATGGCGCTTGTTGAAAAATCTATTGGAACCAATATCTGTACCATCTTCGCTGAATTCTATTACTTAGGTAAACCAAGTTACAAAAAAAAGAAGCTTATTAAAAATAGAAAAGCCAGCTTCTGAGAAGCTGGCTTTCTATTTTGTGATATTTCAGTACTTATTAGATGATTAACATGGCATCTCCGTAAGTTCCGAATCTATATTTTTCCTTAACAGCAACATCGTATGCCTCCATAATAAAATCATAACCACCAAAACCAGCAGCCATCATCATTAAGGTAGATAGCGGCAAGTGGAAGTTAGTAATCATGCTATTGGCAACTTGAAACTCATATGGTGGGAATAAGAATTTATTTGTCCACCCTTCAAAAGGTTTAACATGACCGTATGTTGAAACCGAGCTTTCCAAAGTACGCATAACTGTAGTACCAACAGCACAAACACGTTTCTTCTTGTCTTTTCCAGCATTGATGATTTTTGTTGCATCTTCAGTTATAAAGATCTGCTCTGAATCCATTTTATGCTTGGTCAAATCCTCAACATCTACCTGACGGAAGTTACCTAATCCAACATGTAAAGTAACTTCAGCAAAATCAGTTCCTTTAATTTCCAGACGCTTCATTAATTCGCGACTAAAGTGCATTCCTGCAGTTGGTGCAGCAACAGCTCCTTCATGTTTAGCATAAATTGTTTGGTAACGCTCACGATCTTCAGGCGTTACTTCACGATTAATTTGCTTTGGAAGCGGTGTTTCACCTAATCCATATAACATCTTCTTAAATTCGTCATATGAGCCATCGTAAAGAAAACGTAAAGTACGTCCACGTGATGTTGTATTGTCAATTACCTCAGCAACCAACATATCATCCTCACCAAAATACAATTTATTACCAATACGAATCTTACGAGCAGGATCCACTAAAACATCCCATAAACGTTGATCCTGATTTAATTCGCGAAGCAAAAACACTTCGATCTCAGCACCTGTTTTCTCCTTATTTCCATATAAGCGAGCCGGGAATACTTTTGTGTTATTAAAAACCATCACATCCTCATTATCGAAATAATCGATAACATCTTTAAATACCTTGTGCTCAATCGTTTTTTTCTTACGATCTAACACCATCAAACGCGATTCATCTCTATTCGGAGCTGGGTGTAATGCAATTAAATCTTCGGGAAGATTATATTTAAATTTTGATAACTTCATAAAGTATTATTTATCCCTATTAGTGAATTATTTACAGACAATATTGGCCTACCTTATACGCAAGCTTTCTCAATTAGTTACAAAGGAAGCTAATTTTTTTTCAATTTCTTCCATCGACATCGCATCTTTCAGCAAATGAGTGCCTATTCGTGTTCGAACCAAACCCGTCAGATGTGCTCCTGAATCTAAGGCTTTGCCCAGATCGTACGCCAGAGAGCGGATGTAAGTCCCCTTGCTACAATTAACATCAATTTTAAAATCCTTGCCTTGCATTTCGAGCAAGTTAATATCGCTTATGTGTACATTACGACTTTTAAGCTCAACCGCCTGACCTTTTCGTGCTAAGTCATAGGCCTTTTGACCTTTCACCTTTAAGGCAGAAAAAATAGGTGGCATTTGCTCAATATCACCCTTAAAGTTTTGCAAGCACTCTTCAACTTTTTCCTTATCAATATGCTCCCATGGGAAAAATTCATCAGGCTCGGTTTCTAAATCATAGGATGGCGTTGTGCTTCCAAGTTGTATATCTGCAATATACTGCTTATCTAATCCTAAAAATTGATCAATTTGCTTTGTTGCTTTACCTGTACAAACAATTACCAAACCTGTTGCCAAAGGATCAAGCGTACCCGCATGCCCAACTTTAATCTTCTTTATTCCTAAATAGCGTTTTAATGAAAAACGTATTTTATTTACAACATCAAACGAAGTCCATTCCAAAGGTTTATTCACAAGCAATACCTGACCTGCCACAAACCCATCAACACTCAATTCCATTCTTCGTGTTTAATTATATTCTTAATTAATAAGGCTACTAACAATCGCAATTAAGCCAACAACTGCACAGTAAATAGAGAAATAACTCAACTTACTTTTTCGCACTAGCTTAATCATCCATGTACAAGCAAACAAACCCGTTACAAATGCAGCCACAAAGCCTATGAGTACAGGCAATATACTTTCGCCTTGTAAGGTAAAATCGCTGGATAACATGTCTTTGGCCATCTTACCCAAAATTAACGGCACTACCATTAAAAATGAAAATCGAGTAGCTTTACTACGATCAACACCTAACAAAACTGATGTTGAAATAGTAGCTCCAGAACGAGAAATGCCTGGGAGAATAGCAATGGCTTGAGCAACCCCAATAACGATAGCTCCCCAAAAAGAAACACCTTTCTCTGTCGTTTTTGCCCTATCTGCCAGAAAAAGCAAACCAGCTGTAAGCAACAACATAAATCCAACCAATAATATTTGGCTGTCGAAAAGCGCCTCAAGCTCATCCGCAAAAACTACACCAACAAAGGCAGCAGGAAGCATCGACAATATAATTTTTAAAGAAAACACTGTTTGATCATTCCATTTAAATTGAAATAAGCCAGTTACAATTTCCAATATTTCCTTTCGAAAAATTACGATTGTGCTTAAAGCCGTTGCGCCGTGCAACATTACAGTCATGAACATGCTTTCCTTAGCCATGGCATTACTACCAAATAATGCTTTCACAATTTCGAGATGACCGCTACTACTGACGGGCAAAAACTCAGTTAATCCTTGAATAATTCCAAGAATCAACGCTTCAAATATTCCCATAAAAATTTACTGCTTATTTCTCAGCCTTAGGCTTCTTCATTATGGCATAAATCTCAAACATAAATCCGAACAACACAATCATAGGTGCCAAAGTAATTCGTCTGAAACTAAAAATCTCTTCATTAAAAACACTAGGATCATCACTACGACCACCCATCATCAGCAAAAAACCAACGATTATTATTGCAAAACCAATTGCCAATAGTATGTAGTTTTCTTTACCCAATGCAAACTGAAATTTTTGTTCGTTATCCTTCTTACTCATAATTTTTAATCCTTAAAAATATAAATCGTCGGTACGTAAATTCAAATATTTATTAACTGCTATATAAGTTGATACAAGCGTAATTAATACGCCGCTAACAATTACAATTCCAAACAGAATCAGAATCAAATCCATATTCTGAAAACCAATCACACCGGCCAATTCATGACTTGTATAATAAACTAATCCGGCCAAAAGAACGATCGCTAAAGTTGCTCCCACCAGTCCATGTAATATACTTGTCATTAAAAATGGCTGTCGTATAAACCCTTTGGTAGCTCCCACCAGCTGCATTGTTCGAATCAAAAAGCGCTTAGAATAAACTGAAAGGCGAATGGTGTTATTTATTAATGCAATGGCAATTAACAACAACATTAATGCAAATACTCCAAGTATTAAGGCTATTCGCTGCACATTCTGATGAACTAGGTGAATCAGGTTTTTTTGGTATAATACTTCTTTAACCTGTGGAAAATCCATTATTACCGCTTCAACAGTTGCAATACTATCAGGGTGAGCATAATCGGCAAATAATTTCACTTCAATTGACGATAGCAAAGGGTTGTATCCCAGGAAGTCAACAAAATCCTCTCCAAGCTCTTCAGTCAATTCGGCTGCTGCGCGCTCCTTATCAACATATTCGGTTTGCTTAATAAATGGGGAGGTCGTTAATAATTTCTCCAAACGTTTAACCTCAGCTTCACGGGCATTATCCTTAATAAGCACGGTAAAACCAATGTTTTCTTTCACATATTGAGAAAGTTTTTGCGCATTGAGCGACAATAAACCAATGATACCCAACAAGAAAAGAACCAATGCTATACTTATGGTTGTGGTAACATACGAGCTACGTAATTTCCTACCACTTTTTATTTGTTTCGACTGTGCCATTTATAATAATTACTGCAAAAATATAAAATGCCTTATGTATGAACGGAAAAAGATGCGAATTTATCTGCGAATTAACAAAATTTAACCGTAAGCAAGGCAAAATAGGCCATACAGTTGCAGATGATTTCAAGATTATTCGCACTTTTGACTGAATTATTGCTCAAGCTGTATCAAATGAACTATCGCATTGTAAAAATTACGACTTACTATAAAGATTTTCTCTCATACTATTATGAGCGATTTCCAGAAGTAGTTTCACAATCGTTTGATCAACAATACGCGCATTTAATGCAACAGCGCTTTGCCTGGTCCGATGCTTATGCACAAGCTTTTATGCAACAAGGTAATCAAGCGTCTGAAATTGTAGCTAATGCAATGACCTTACAAAACCAATGGTGCGAAGAGAATAATTTTAAGGCGACTGATAGCAATTCAATTTTAATTGCCCAATTAAAACAGCTTCAACCCGATGTTGTATGGTTTCAGGATAGCTATAGCTATAACGGAGAATTTATTAATAAGCTTAAAGCATTAATACCTACCATTAAGATAGCTATAGGTAATTGTTGTTCGCCCATTTCATCAAAGTACTATTCCGACTTTAAAGCCTTTGATTTTATTACTGTTTGCGCACCTTACTTCAAAAATTTATTGGAGAAAAAAGGTTTGCCCGAATGTCTGATTATTCCACATGCTTTCGACAAACGCATTTTAAAGCGAGTACCAGCTGAAGCTAAACAACACGATTTCCTATTTTCAGGATCCATAATTCTCGATCAACGTTTTCATGAAGAAAGAATTCAACTGCTAGAGAACCTAGTGAAAGCAGGGGTTGATATTAATTTATTGGTCAATCTTAACCAAAACGCATCAAAACATCTACTTGTTAAACAGATGGCCTTTTTTGCTAGTAAATGTTTAAATAAAATAGGATTATCATCTGTTAATAAAACCATTAAACCTTTACAAAAAGTTAATCGCTTAGACTATATGCCAAGTGCATCGAAGGTATCGAAAGCTTTGGCTCAACAAATAAAATCACCTGTTTTTGGCATCGATATGTTCAAGGAGATGGCGCTGTCAAAAATCGCCTTTAACATTCACGGTGATATTGCTGCTAACTTCGCCGCTAACATGCGCATGTATGAGGCTACCGGAGCCGGCACTTGCTTGCTTACCGACTGGAAACCTGACATTAATGACTATTTCACAGATGGTGAAGAAATTATCACCTATCGCAATTTAGATGAAGCTACTCAGAAAATAAAATGGCTGCTTTCAGAACCCCAAGAGTTAAAGAAAATTACAGAAGCCGGACAGAGACGTACCCTTAATGATCATACCTTTGAAAAAAGAGCCGAAATGATAGATAGAAAAATTAAGTCTCTTTTATTTAATCTAGCATAGTTAAAACATCTGCACCAACAACAGAGCTTGCCTTTTTATCCATAATCTGCCTCAACAGTTCTTTATAGATATTCTCAATTCCAGGGTATTGATATTCGTTAAAATTACAATTGTGCCACAATAACACCAATAAACCTCCAAATCGTTTTATCTCCTCAATTATTACATCAGATGCCTGTAATATTTCTTTATTAATTAGATTTCTATACCCATAAAGTGTAGTGTCCATAATGACCAAAGGAAACTCCCAAATGGCCATCATTTTATCATTTTCAAAGTCGTAAGGATGAAATGGGTAACAGTAACTATTTCTAAAGCCCTCATGTTCAGCAAAACCTAAAGTTGAATCATATTTCAAACCACATGCTTGCTGATTAACAAGAGTAGATGGATAATGAAGTTTGAGAAAATGTTGCCTTGTTCCAACCACCTCGATGGAAGTGAGCTTTTGAAGTCGATCTTTTGCCTTTTGCAAATCACTTAATGAATCAGCAGTCTTAATAGAACCATGTAAGCCAACTTCACATTTTTGACCTATTAGCTTATATATTTGCTTTTTAATTCGATCTTCCTCAAGTATATATTTAGCATCATGTGGCGATCCATCGCGATTGAGAAAGTACCATGTTGATTTAATATCTAGCTGCTTTTCTATTTGCCGTAGCTCATCAAAATTCCACCATGGGTCTTTTTTATATCCGGGGAATAAAGTAGGCAATATGGCATCCAAGGTTGCTTTAAAAAGTTGTTTTTTATCAGCATAGTCCGAAGGCTTAAGTCCGAGAATCTGCATAATTTTTAGCACTGTTTCACGCCAATGGTAGTAATCTACACGATCAACATCATGCGTCAGCATAAAACCAAAATCATCAAACAAACGCTTACGTTTTATAGTTAAACCATGGTACGCAGCGTATTTTTCAAGCCCTTCAATGATAATCTCAAAGTAATAATTGACCAAAGGCACCTCAACTATCCCTAATCGATACTGAATGGAAGACTTGTATTGAAATCGTCCCATCGCATCCGAGACACTTGGAAGCGTTTCCTGATATCCACTCAGTAGATAGAAAGCTGACTTTAATAAATCATGATGAAAAATAAGTTTCCCATCTTCAAAGGTATAAAATGATTGACTATCAGCTTGCGGAAAAAGAATGGGAATAGTCTTGTTTTTATACTCTAATTGAGTTATCTCATTAATTTCTTTATCAGAAGAATAAAAAATAATTTCAGACTTTAAATTAGTGCCGTAAACAATCTGCTTCTTTAAAGTACCCAAGTCAACATGCTGCTCCAAATGAAACAACACATAATCCAACTGGTTATTACTTAGAATACTTTGCATAATCACTTTTTTAGCTGAGAAATATTACTTTTCAATTGCGATATATTCTTCCATTTATGCCAGGCTTGTAGCATTTTTTCAAGCTCATCTCTTTCAAAAAAACCTAAAACATAAAGCGTTAATACACACATAAACAATAATGATATTTTTATTAAAACATCAATGTAAATGTTGATTAATGGTATAAAAAAGAAAAGAACACAATAAACCATACCTACAAACAAAGCCAGAGCTATCTTTCGCACATTATAAATATTTGCTTTTAATTTGTCTAAAGCGATCAAGAACCAGATAACTGCAAATAGTTGACTTATCAATGTTGTTAAAGCGGCACCAACTTTTCCGTAATAAGGTATAACAATGAAGTTTAACCCAATATTGATTAGCCCTGTAAGTACCATCACCAAAGAAATAATCTTTGTTTTCTTTGCCTTGGTGATGGGCAATACAAAGACTTGCCTTATTCCTGAAAATATTAGCCCCAATATTAAAACTGGAATTACAGGAATTGCATCGTAGAAAGTGGCATCTCCAGAACTTAAGATATAAATTGCCTCTCTACTAAAAAATATAATTCCAAGACCAAGTATGGTCATCAAAAATATGAAATAATTGAATGAAGTCACCAGAAAAGCCTTACTCCCCTTATCATTCATCGACTTATAGTAATTGTAAGTATACGATGTTATAAATGATGCAACAACAATAAATTGCAATAGGTTTGATATTTTATAAGCCATTGAATAACTACCAACATCTGTTAAGGATTGATAATGTTCAATAAAATATCGGTCACTTAAAGTTAATCCCGTTGTTAAAACATTAGAAATAGCTAATGGATAGCCGTATTGTATTAATTCAACAAGCATCTTTAGTTTAAGCGACCAAATACTATTTTTAATGATTATTGGCAAAACGATTAAGAACGAAATAGCATTAGCAATTGCTTGTGCTTTGAAGATGCCAATAAATCCATCATTAAGGACACCTAAAAAGTAATAAGTTAAGCATAAGGTGATTATGATGTTTATAATTTGAATATTCGTAATAGTCTTTGACTTTTGTTGCAATCTTAGTAAAACTGTTGGAACATCAAATAATAACTTGAACAAGCTTGATAAGCAGAACCATACGATAACCAAACTGCTATTAAGAGAATTAAATAAAGATGAGTTGTAGAGAATTATAGAAATGCAAATTATACCAAGAAAACTTGAAAAAACATTAAATGTCATTACCGAAAAGAAAAGTGCTTTTTTCTCATCTGGATTATTCACATCATTATACCATCTAGCTAATCCACTTTTAGTTCCAACACTGGTTATTGTTAACATTACTACGAAAACCGTTTCATACAATGCAAGCAAGCCAAACTCTTCAGTACTAATATATTCAAGATATAGTGGGAGTAAAATTATCCCACTTGCCTTAGCAGCAGAATTACCAATGCCGTAGAAAAAAAAATCTTTTAAAAGGGTTCTTATATTTTTAAGCATTTTATCAGCATCTATTTCTTGAAACACTTAACCACAGAAGCTTTAAAATATCGCTTCCAAAAAACATAATTAAAATAACCTGATATATTTAGAACTGATTGTTTTTTTGTAATAGCATTTATTCCAAACGAGGCCAGGTTAATAGACTTTAATACGGGAAAGCCTCTTTTAAAAGAATTAGACACATTATCATCATGTACGATTTGCAACCAATATGGTTTATCAAGTATAAACGTCGATTGTTTATTCAATCCAAATACCTCTTTATACATAAATAATCGTAGTTCATTCCAACTACTATGGGGCTTACAAAAAACGCCTTTAATGTTCTTTTTCGTTGTCGATTCGATTATCGTTAAAAAAGGTGACATTGGGTAAAAGTAATGCGACAAAATATTTTTCTTAAGATCCAGAGTATAACCCGAAGCAAGAGAGATGAGATGGCCATCCTTCTTAACAAAACTTTCTTGAATCCTCTCTATCGCAGCTGAATCAAAGCAATCATCATTATCAATGCGCGAAATCATAGCCCAAGAAGAATCACCAATATTATTCTTTATATCCTCAATATATACTTTATCAAAACTATCCATACCATCTGAATAGCAAACCTTAATAAATTCAAAACCATTAAGTTTATTTATATAATCAGTAAACTCATCAGGAGTTTGCGTATCAAAATAAATAAACCATTTAAAATCTTTATTGCTTTGGTTACTCAATGATGGTAAGCAGTATTTATCAAATAAAGAAATCCTATCCCTTGTCCACTGTACCCACTCATCTTGCTTCTTCTCCCCCAGCGGAAAATTTCTTAAATTAAACCTAGTTATTAAAAAATGTTTAAACATTAATGATCATTATTTAAATTCAAAGCTTGTTTTATAATACTAAGGAAAGAATAATACTTTACTCGCCAATAATTTCCAGAGGAATGCTCCCAGTTTAAACGACAATCTTTACAAGTTGGATCCTTACAAAAGAAAAATGAAGGGTCTTCCTTAAGTTTAATGATTTCTAGTTCAAGGGTTTTTTTCATAGAAGTGAATACGGCATTGGCATTCCCAATCTTACCAAATCTAACAGCATCGGCTTCGGAATATATGGGTATAAAGTTAGAGAAACCTCGCGAACATCCCCCATTCCAATCAACTTGAAATGTTTTAATCAATCCATCACTATTACTATAATTAACTCCCTTTTTTATTCCTTTTTTTATGAACCCAAGATATTCAATCGCCACATGAGTTGTTCCAACTCCATGAGTATTTGTCCCAATTGATAAGTTTACAGCATTACTTGAACACAATGTCTCAAAAACCTCATAACCTTTACTCTTATCGGTATGGCATCCTACTAATTCTTGAGCCTTAGGGCCAATCGCAGCAAACTTTTGGATAGGATGTTTACTTCTTACAACATTAGGATGTTTAATAAAAACATTAGCAAAAGCACCAGCGTAAGAAGGAGTCAATGCATCGCTAATGAGTAGAGCGTGTTTCTTTTTTAAAGGCAAAGGGTACGATTCGACAAAGGCATCAACAACAACAGTACCCTCACTACCAACAACATCCAACACAGCATCAAGTAACGTTTGTGCTCCACCTTCAATATTCCCAATTGACCTTAAGGAAACTTTAAGATGAAGTATACATCCTAGGCTAACACCAATCTTTTTTAGATCAAGTATTAATTCCTCTTTACTCCAATTCAGATGACCGTTTCGTGACGCCACTATTCCACTTTAAATTATAGTTCAGTTGATTTTTAATTCAATGTTGCAATCAGCCCGAAAGTTACAATAAAAAGAGTTTTAATACTACTTCATGAAGAATATGGATTATTACAGCAGAACGTAACAATTTCTTAAATAGCAAAAGATGCTAGAAATTATCGGTAACAGTAAACTACGGAAGAAAATACATATTTTTAAATTTAAACTATTAAATTTTTATTATTTACATTAAGTTTTCAACACAAACATCTTCAAAGTATTTAAATTACATCATTATTGAGTAATTATTCAGTTAATCCTAATTAACCCTATAACTTCATATTGGAATCTGTGTATTTTATTCCTTAAACACACAAATAATATTATATTTGTATCAATTTTAACCCAAGTAATAAACAATGAAACTTACCCTCAGAAAAATTAACTTTCTTTTCTCATTGCTAGCAGTTACAGTTTTATTCTCAAACTGTTCTGAAGATCACTACTGCAATACTGCACCAACATTTACGAATCAATCCTTTGAAATTGATGAGAATAGTCCCAGCGGTACTATAATAGGTAAACTTGAATATTCAGATGCTGAAAACCACGATGTTACATTTGAAATTGTGAATGATCTCACGGATGGAGGTTTTCAAATTGATCAACTATCTAAGAGTATTGTATTAGTTAATCCAGCGACTATTGATTTCGAAATTTCAGAAAAAATTGAATTGGCCATATCAGTAAAGGAGGAGGCAAATCCCTTTCTCTCAACTACAGCGAATATAACCATTAACATTAATGATGTTGATGAACGCCCTGTTACTAATCTTTTTGCCTATTATACCTTTGATGGTCACTCAAATGATGAAACAAACAACCAGTATCATGCCACGAACTATATGATCAATTATGGCCAAGGAAGAGTTAATAAGAATGGTGAATCAGCTCAACTAAATGGTATTTCTTCATATTTAAAACTACCAACAGACTTTGACAAACAAGAAAAATCATTTTCTATTTGGTTTAAGGCAAATAAAATACCTGTTTGGGACTACAATTACAGCCCCACTACGTCTTGGAGTTCAATTATTTCTTGCGACCATTCAAGTTTAACAAATAGTTCTACAAGGCTCTCAGTATCAAAAATAGATGGAATTAATAAAGTTTGGGTCTATGTTGGTGGGATGGACAACAAAATGAACCCACACCTTATTCAAACTGAAATAAGTGAAGGCGAATGGCATCATGCTGTTTTAACAATATCGCAACAATATGTTAATTTTTATCTAAATGGAAACTTGGTAAATAAATTAAAAAAGACTAATAATCACTCTGTTGATGGGCATAAAGCCGTCGTGTTAGGTGCAGGAAGAAATTGTTGGGATAGGTTTTTAAATGGTAACCTTGATGATCTAAGAATTTATGACCGCATTCTTACACATGAAGAAGTTAAATTAATATTCAAAGAGTAAAACATATTTTTTAAGTTTGCAGGAGGGAAAGCATTGACAATGAGTATTAAAAAGTACTATCAGCTAAGAAACGAAATTGACGCACAAACCAAACATTTCGATCTATTACACCAAGAGAATATGGTATGTAAAAAAGGTTGCGATAAATGCTGTCTCGATTTCGATGTCTTCCCTATTGAATATGAAGCTGTAAAGGTTCAAATCCAAAAAGAATATCCCGATATCATTAAAACCCTTAATCAAAGCGAGAACAAGGAACGTTGTGCTTTTTTAATAAACGGACAATGCACTATTTATAACGCTCGTCCTATTATTTGCAGAACACATGGCTACCCATTAATTAACATGAACGAGGCTGGTGATCAATGGGAACTATCCTTTTGCGAACTAAACTTTACAAAAGTTGATGATACTTATTTCGACGAGGACAATGTTTACGAACAAGACACCAATAATAGCAAATTATTCATGATGAATTACTGCTGATGCGTTAAAATTAGTCACCAAATAATTTTAGTTGTTCTTTGACATCTTGATTGATTTGATATTCTGTAAGCAGTTCTTGTAT
>NZ_JBNGOY010000045.1:0-49113 GCF_050589805.1 Carboxylicivirga fragile
TGATAAAAAAATCAATCTGTGCTTTTGTATCGGCATTAACCATTGTAATTAGCAAAATGATTTATCAATCATTTTGGAATACAATTGGTATAATATAAAGGGAATCACGTCTTTTTTATTTCTAATAATAAATACAATGAAGATTATATCGTGGAATGTAAATGGTATTAGAGCCGTTGCCAAAAAGAATTTTTTTGATGATTTTGCTCAGATGGGAGCGGATATAGTATGTCTTCAGGAAACAAAGGCTCAGGATGATCAGGTGAGCGAAACCTTGGAGCCAATAGAAGGATACCATATTTATAGTAATTCGGCAGAAAAGAAAGGTTACTCTGGTACGGCAATCATCTCAAAGGAAAAGCCAATTAGTGTTAGAAAAGATATTGGTATAGAAAAACATGATACCGAAGGCCGCGTATTATGCCTTGAGTATAAAGACTTCTTTTTGGTAGATGTATATGTGCCAAATTCAGGTAGCGCATTGAAACGTTTGGATTATCGACAAGAGTGGGATCAGGATTTCTTTAATTACTTAAAAAATCTAGAGAAAGAGAAACCAGTGTTGGTATGTGGCGACTTTAATGTGGCGCACCGTGCCATTGATCTGGCTCGTCCTAAGCCGAATTACAACAAATCGGCTGGTTTTATGCAGGAAGAGATAGATGGTATGGATCGCTTCACTCAAGGCGGTTTAATCGATACTTTTCGCCATTTTTATCCTGAAACAACGGATAAGTATTCGTGGTGGAGTTACAGAGCTGGAGCCAGGGGTAAGAATGTAGGCTGGAGAATTGATTATTTTTTGGCAAGTGAATCGTTTCTACCATCAATAAAGGATAGTTTTATTTTGAATAAGGTAATGGGTTCTGATCATTGCCCGGTGGGGATTGAATTGAAATAGAATATATGCAAGGCCTTGCGTTCGTGTTTTATGAGCGCAATGCTTCCAATACGGATTCGCGTCGCATACGCGAAAGACTAATTTGCGTACCATCTTTCATTACCAAGTAACCACCTTCGGTTTTTTCGTAGGATTGAATTTCGCTAATATTCACAAGGTGTGATTGATGCACTCTAATAAAACCTTCGTCTGCCAGTAAGTCTTCAAATTCTTTGAGGGTGCGCGACACCAATTGTTTTTGCCCCGAACGAAGATAAACCTGTGTGTAATTACTCTCACTTTTACATCGAATAATATCAGAGGTATCTACAAATAATAGGCGTTCGGCAGAGGGGAGGGCAATGCGTTTGTGTTGGTTTTGCTTATTGATTTTAAATGTTTCAATTTGTTCTTCGGTATCTAGTCTGTTTTTACGGATTTTGTCAATTACTCTGTTGCAGGCATGTTGAAGTTCTAGCGTATTGATTGGTTTTAGAAGATAGTCGAACGCACAAAAGCGAATGGCTTTAATGGCAAACTGATCGTAGGCTGTTACAAATATGACTTCGAAGTTACGCTCTTTAATGGAGCTGAGTAAATCAAATCCACTTCCTGCTGGCATTTGAATGTCAAGAAAAACAAGTTGGGGCTTAGTTTGATCTATCAGATTAAGTCCATCCGTTGCATTACATGCCATGCCAAGCACATTAATGTTGCCACAGTACTTGCTTAGTAAATTATTCAGATGATCACGATTGTTTTTTTCATCATCAATTACAATTGCACTTATTTGCTCACTTTTACTCATGTTCAAGTTCGTATAATAGTTCAACTAATGTACCATTTTCTGCTGGCTCTAAAGTTTGTTTATTGCTAATGTTTAAGTCAATTTCCATTTTGTAAGTATCCCGTAGTACTTCCAAGCGTTTCTTCGATAAAGAAATGCCTTTGCCCAATTTTAAACTGTTCTCATCCAGAGAAAATCCTTTACCATTATCCTCAATGCTACACTTTAAGCAATGCTTATCTTTTTTAAATTTCACCGTGATGTTGCCTTGTTTTCCTAGTGCAGGAATGCCATGAATAACGGCGTTCTCCACAAATGGTTGTATTAATAACCCTGGTATTTCAATGTTATTGATATCAAGTAGAGGGTCGCATTCAATGGTATACTGAAAATTGAAACGCAAGGCTTCTAATCGCAAATAGGTATCAATACTTTTAATTTCATCGTTGAGAGGAATAAGTAGGTGCTCCGAGTTGTTTAGTACTTGTCGCATCAATCCTGAAAATTCGGCAATGTATTGACTGGCTTCTTCGTTACGCTCATCGCTCACTAAATGCTGTATCGAGTTAAGTGTATTAAACATGAAATGGGGATTGAGTTGAGAGCGTATTGCTCTCAACTCCAATTGTACTTTTTCACGCTTTTGCGCTTCTTCTTTTTTTAGTTTTTTATTGCGATAGTTGAAATACAACCAAAGAATGAATCCTGCCAAAGCAAAGCCACCAAGCCACCAGAAAAAATTAGATAAATCACTTTTAGCTTCAAATGATTTGGCTTTGTTTTTAATGTAGATATCCAATTTTGTGGCGTATTGCCCCATTGATTCCAAGGAGTATTTAGTATTTCCTCTCATTGTTTTACCATCCCATATAACATCAAAGTTGCCATTTGGATTGATTAGAAACGCCGATTTAGCAATGGTGGCTTTGTAATTTTGCGTTGCAGTGTTTTGCCAATTTTCATTAATGAGTAAGGGGCCTGAGTAAATTTCTCTAATAGACCGAAGTTTTGTTTTGTCCCACTCTTTGTTGGTTGCAACCACAACAGTTTCAAAATTTTCTGCTTGAACAGAGTCGCGCATTGCTTGCATTAATTTCAACTGGTGTAAATCATACTCATCTTCGGTTTCAGCAAATAATAGATATACCCACTTACCTTTGAAATCACTCAATGACACAAGGCGACTATTATCGTTCCTTAAACTAAAGTCTGGGGCTTCCTTACCTTGTTGAATACTGGCATTATTGCCTAATTTATTAGCAAATATTTTGGACATCTCTGAGTAAGGAAATTCTTTGGATAAGTCGCTAAGCATGTCCTTTGCATCTTCAATTTGACCTTTTTGAATAGCTGTGTGCAGGTTTTGTGACATGCTATAATAACGCATTTCATCCTTGAGTGATAGTTTAGATAAATCAAAGAAGACTTTTTCATCTGAATGGTTCGATCTGTGTATCCCTAATACTTCTTTTTGGTGGAGTAAGTATGAGCGGATCTCTCCACGCATTTGATTACTTACATAATTGCAGTGTTGCAACAATTTGTTATCTGTAAAACGTTCTTTGTAAATTTTCTTATTAGCATTAGTCGTTCCGGTACGGACTCTTACTCTTTCGGTTGTCCAACTAATTGGCGCTGTCATAGCTGTTCCGAAAAAGATTTCTGCCTTAAAATAATTCTTGGCAGATATAGAAAATGTTTGGTTTTTAAGTTTACCTAGTAAATGATCCGTTGTGATATTTATGTTACTTATATAATCTTCATCGCTAGTGATATTTAGTTTTCCAATTTTTCGAGACTCACCCTTTAGCATTTCGGCGAATGCGAATTTGGCTGCTGAAGAACCCTTAAAAGTCCATTTTTTGTCAGCTGAATTAATTGATACATTAATAGAATCACCTGGTTCAATGAATAAATTTTCGGCAAATGAGTTTTCGTTTCCAATTTCACCTAGACGAATTGTCAGCTCCATTGGCCGGTGAAGTGCAAATGCTAGGTCAAAGCTGCCATCTTCTTTTATTTGTGCACTTACTTTTTTAAAGCACTCGCTATCGGCATATCGTTTTTGAACATAAACACTGATTTGTCGCAAATTATTAGGTGCAATTTTACCCTTTATTGAAACTTTGGGAACCTTTTTAATACTATTAAGATCTACAAAATGTGTTTCGCTTACTCCTGCTTTTAATACTGAAAGACTTAATCCTTTTGTTTTCGAAATAGTATAAATAGGTTTTGTTTCCCCAAGTAAGTACTTGTCCTCGTTAAAAAGCGCACCTTGTATGAAACGACCTTTATCTTTTGAGAAAAATATAGTGTCAATCACATTACTATCTCTTCGAAATAATTGACCATCTCGATACACACGTAATGTTTCATTTGTTCTAAATGGTATTATCTTAGGTTGATAGCTTAGCTTGATTTTTTTATTATCAATTTTTTTTATGTCTATATGATCCTTTAGAGGAGGGAAGGCTTGCTGAATAATTACCTTGAATGGCTGAGATGCAAAAGCAATTGGATTGTAGTTGACGTAGAATTCATTAAAATTTTTGGAGTGTAATTCATTGATAATGCCTTGGTATATTTCTTCTATGCCTTCAAGGTTTGATACAGTTCCATCCTTATCTACCCATATTTTAAAAGGTTTATCCAGCATTTGTGTCAGGGTGTATTCACTTTTAAAAAGTGGTGAGTTGTTATACTTACTATCGTAACAGCGGTTGAAACGCCACCTTGTAAACCGTTTGATTTCAACATTCAGTTCAAATAAATCACCTCTTTTTCCGTGTGGTTTAAAAAGAAAGTAAAAATCCAGTGAGAATGGATTAAGGTCGTTCCAGTAATAGTGATTATAACCTTCTTCTTGAAAATGTCGGCCGTAGTTACGAACCATTACAACAAACTCGTCGCCTTGTTTAAAATCATACTTTAAATTGTCGGGAGGAGCTGCGTAGGAGCTACTTGAAATAATAAGAATGCTTAGTGCAAAAAATAATTTTCTCATGCTTCGGTAATTGAATGGTAAATATTAAATTTTATTTCAAATTAAATATCACACATTCTCTTATAATTATGCGTGAGGAATGAGTAATTGGTAGATATGAATGATTAATGGTAAATTGTTAATTATAAATTTGACTCATCTTAAATTTATCGACTTGGAATTTGGACTCTAAGTTTTATTAATCATCGTTGTCAAGCGTGAAGATATCGTTTACTGTTTTACTAAAAACTTCAGATATTTTCAGCGATAAGACTGTAGAAGGTATGTATTTGCCATTCTCGATGGAGTTGATTGTTTGCCTGGATACATTAACTTTTTTTGCTAACTCTGATTGTGTTAGGTTAAGTATGGCTCGTTCTACTTTTAATGTGTTTTTCATTTTAAAAGTCTTCGCTTAGCAATTTGAAAGTTTAGGATATACAAAAAGAGAATATAGCCCGTGCTATAGAGTGAATTATTCTCATCTATATTTCCTCCTGATAATAGATTCAGCAGAACAAAGAAAATGTGAGCAATAATACCTGCAAAAAAAGCTATAAATACCGAATTTAATCGCAGTGACATGGTCATCTCATCTTCGTGTTTTTCTTTTGATAGGCTAATTACTAAACCTCCAATGATGAAACCAAACTGCCAAAAATAGCCTAGGCTTGATGAATCAGTTGTTGAATCGTTCCAGCGAAGAATAAGTGATGAAATAGCTAAAAGTACACCTATATATTTCGACCAATAGGGTAATAGTTTGACTTTTCGTTTAATATCAAAACGTTTGTCAGATTTGAAAGTTGAAATTAATAGGATAATGGTCGTAAGTATTGCTAATAGGCTTAGGGTGATGATAGTTGATTTTTCCATAGTTAATGTGTCGGCTTTAGTTTACAATATGACAAACATACTTGACATTCGATTCAAAAGCAAATAAATTTAATTATTTCTGAATTAATGTAAGTTTATGATAAAGTAATAATAGGTTTGAAGACACTCAATCTTACTTTGCCAACTCCTGTCTAAGAAATTCTGCCGTATAACTGGTTTTGTGCTTCGCTACTTTCTCAGGCGTTCCTACACATAGAATCTCACCGCCATGGCGCCCACCACCTTGGCCAATATCGATAATGTGGTCAGCCACTTTTATTACATCCAGGTTGTGTTCGATAACCAAAACAGTATTGCCATGATCGACCAAACGGTGCAGCACATCTAATAATACACGGATGTCTTCAAAGTGTAAACCTGTGGTTGGTTCGTCCAATATGTAAATGGTTTTTCCGGTATCGCGTTTTGCCAGTTCAGTTGCCAGTTTTACACGTTGGCTTTCACCACCCGAGAGTGTTGTTGAAGGTTGGCCAAGGGTTATGTAACCCAAACCTACCTCTTGCAGTGTTTTGAGTGTTTTTATCAGTTTTGGTATGTGTTCGAAAAATTCAACCGCTTGATTAATGGTCATGTTAAGCACGTCGCTTATTGACTTGCCTTTGTAACGTACCTCAAGTGTTTCACGATTATAGCGTTTGCCTGCACAATCAGGGCACTCGACCATAACATCGGGTAAGAAATTCATTTCGATAACTTGCACACCACCACCCTTGCAGGTTTCACAGCGACCACCTTTTACATTGAAGGAAAAACGACCAGGCTTATAGGCTCTTATTTTGGATTCGGGCAACTCGGCAAATAGTTTGCGAATTTCATCGAAAAGCTTTGTATAGGTTGCCGGATTGGATCGTGGCGTTCGGCCAAGCGGAGCTTGATCAACATCCACAACCTTATCAAGATGCTCAAGACCTTCAATCGATTTGAATGGTAGCGGATCTTTGACAGCATTATAAATGTGCTGATTTAATATTGGGTACAGGGTTGAATTGATTAACGATGATTTTCCACTACCTGAAACCCCCGTTACACAGATGAATTGTCCCAGTGGAATATCAACACTGACGTTTTGTAAGTTATGACCACTAGCGCCTTTTAGGCGAAGTTTAAGGCCATTGCCTTCACGCCTTGTTTCAGGGATAGCTATTTTCTTTCGCCCGGTTAAGTAATCAGCCGTTAAGGTATCTTTCTGCATAATCTCCATCGGCGTTCCGTGAGCTACTACTTCACCGCCATGGCGACCAGCTTCGGGCCCCATATCCAATACGTAGTCGGCAGCCATCATCATATCCTGATCGTGTTCAACTACCAAAACAGAGTTGCCAGTATCTCTCAACTGACTTAAGGATTTTATTAAACGATGGTTATCACGTTGATGTAAGCCAATGCTAGGTTCATCAAGAATGTATAAGACATTAACCAATTGAGAGCCAATTTGAGTAGCTAAACGAATGCGTTGACTTTCACCTCCTGACAGGGTCATGGCACCACGATTAAGCGATAAATAATCCAAACCAACATCAATAAGAAAGCCTAAGCGACTTCGTATTTCTTTTAGTACTTCATGACCAATGGTACGTTGTTTCTTGGTCATTCGATCTTCCAAGCCATCGAACCAGCCATTAAGTAAACCAAGATCCATATCGGCTAACTCAGCTATGTTCTTTTCATCGATCTTAAAATGAAGAGCCTCTCTATTTAAACGAAGGCCATCGCATTTGTCGCAATGCGAATTTTTAATAAATTGTCTGGCCCACTTTCGGGCTTTCATTGATGTGTCGTTCTCCTGCTGAATGAGAATGTATTTTATCACACCCTCGAAACTTAGATAGTAGTTTGAAGTTGTGCCAAGCGGAGTGTTCTTTAATGTAATTGGCTCGCTAGAACCATGTAATATAATATCAATAGCTTCTTCCGGAATGTTTTTAATTGGCGTATCAATGGTAAAACCATGTTTCTCACCAATGGCTTCAATCTGCCAGAAGATTAAACTGTTTTTGTATTTGCCTAAAGGTACTATGCCACCTTTTTTGATGGTAGAGTTAGCATCGGGTACAATCTTTTCAAAATCAACTTCATCGATGGTGCCTAGTCCTTTACATTTAGGGCATGCACCTTGCGGCGAGTTAAATGAAAAGGAGTGGGGTGCAGGTTCGTTATAGGATATGCCGGAAGTCGGACACATCAACTGGCGACTGTAATACTTTTGTTCGTCGCTATCGGCATCAACTAACATCATTACCCCTTTGCCATGATGCATGGCGAGCTGTATGCTTTCCTTTAAACGCTTAATGTCATCGCTACTTACTTTTACGCGATCAATCACCAACTCGATAAAGTGATTTTTGTAACGATCAACACGCATGCCATGAACCAGCTCCTTTATCTCTCCATCAATGCGAACATTTAAGAAACCTTTTTTTCGTATTTGATCAAACAACTCTTTGTAATGCCCTTTACGACCTTTTACTAATGGAGCTGTGATATAAGCTTTTTTACCTTCAAACTGTTCTAAAATCAGATTCAGAATCTGTTCGTCGGTATATTTAACCATTAGCTCACCTGTTTTGTAAGAATAGGCTTGACCAGCACGTGCATATAAGAGACGAAGGAAATCGTATATCTCAGTAGTTGTTCCAACTGTGGAACGAGGGTTTTTTCCAGTGGTTTTTTGCTCGATGGAAATAACAGGGCTCAATCCGGTGATTTTATCCACATCGGGACGTTCCATGTTACCTAAAAATTGGCGGGCATAGGCTGAAAAAGTTTCGATATAGCGACGCTGGCCTTCGGCATAAATAGTATCAAATGCTAACGATGATTTGCCACTGCCACTTAAGCCAGTTACCACTACCAGCTTATCACGCGGAATAGTGACATCGATGTTTTGAAGATTATGAACACGTGCCCCGTACACTTCAATCTGTCCCGAGTTCTCGTTGATTGAAGCCTTTTTTTCTACTGTATCCTTCACCAATTTTAATTTTTTAGAACCGCAAAGATAACAAATCTTTTCAGGCGAAAAGCTAAACGGTTTGAATACAAAACTTGTTTTATGGAGCAAAAATAAGGAGCGGCTCTTTGTTTTTGATTTGAAATACAGAGCCGCTCCTTAATATTATTTTATGTATTTATCAGGATCAACATATTCCCCATCTTTCTTTAACTCAAAATGCAAATGTGGTCCCGTTGATTGCCCTGTTGAACCAACAAAGGCCACATGGTCGCCTTGCTTTACCTTTTGCCCTTCTTTCACATTGTACGCGTTAAGCTGGGCATACAAGGATGAAAAACCGTTTTCATGATCGATAATGATGTATTTACCATAACCTTTACCTGGTTTGTGATCCAGTTGAATCTTGCGCACAGTACCATCAGCAATGGCAACTACTTTTGTATTTAGTTCGGCTTTGTAATCAATGCCTCGATGCATCATCTTTTCTTTCTTGATAGGATGCATGCGCATACCATAGCCAGAACTAATTTCATACTTTTCATTTTTGTTAATTGGCTTGATAAATGAGCCAACTGATTTTTTATGAAAGTTAATATCCTTTGGTTCGTTGAAACTTATTCTACGAGGATGTAATTGCACGATAGCTTCTTTTTGAGCTCCATTGCAGGCCGAAAAATCCTTGCCAAAGTACCTTTTGGCCGAGTTGTCTCTAACATCGCTGTATGCACCCACAACTTCTTTAAGTAGATCATTGGCCGCTTCATTTGGCGTTGCGACATCGCGCTGTAAGCTAATAACTCCAACGTTGACTTTTATATCACCTAGTAAATCAATGTTCTTTTTGATTTTTTCTGGATAAGTGTTGTTATTACTTAAGAAATCAATAACGGCAGGTTTTACCATATCTATTGTTGCAATTTCACCTTCCATGAGCATAATGCCAGTGGAATTTATTAGAACGGTAAAGACATTGCCGGCTTCTATTGCTCCATTGTTTAATAAAGCCTCATTTGATCCTTCAAATAACTGGCTTGCCTCTGCCTTATTAATTGGCCAATCCGTTGTTATTGATAAATTGTTTGAAATTGATTGCTTTATATAGTCCGTACTTGAAAGTCCAATAATTAAAATACCAAGAGCTATTGGGATAATTAATAATGCTCTCTTTAATGGATTTGATTTATGTGTTGACATTTGTATTCGTTTTTTAATGAGTTTGTATGAGAAAGGACTCATTAGAGGCGAATAGTTTTGTTGACCCGCTTGCTGTAGAACAATATCAAAGTAATCGTGCTTCGAAGTATTGGCGTCTACGGCATCGCTATCGGCCTGAAATTCATGAACCTCTTCAATGGCCTTTCGGTATAAATATAAAAATGGATTCATCCAGAAGACGATAAGCATTAATTCAATAAAAACTCTGTCAAAAGAGTGTCGGTGTTTGATGTGACTTAATTCATGATTAATGATTTTTTCGTTTTGCGACGAATGCCAAACATCTTGGGAAATGAAGATATAACGAAAGAAAGAAAAGGTGTTTTGGTGATTAAATAACACCAGGATGTAATTACTAAAATTTAGTTTTTCATGTGCTCGTATGGTTTTATTAAGTTGTATGAGGTGTTTTAAAAATCTGAAAAATAAGATTGATGAAATCAATGCAAGAGCCCACCATCTATAGTTGTTTGAAATAGGAGAGGTAGTGCTTGTAGTTTGCTCAACTGTTGGTAACTCCTCGAAGAAAGTAAATTGATTAACACTCTCTTGAATATTTGGAATAATAGTCCATGCTACCGGATCATCTACTATAAATGATACATTAATGAATGGGAATGTATAGGCAAAAATTAAGGTACCTAATAGGTAAAATCGATTAAGTGAAAAGAACGAAAGCTTCCGCAATGCCACGTAGTAGATCAGGAAAAATAAGCCTGATACCAAGGTGGTTTTAATCAAGTATGGTAGAATGCTCATCATGATTGTTTCTTTTCTATTTCTTGATTAATCAACTTCTTGAGTTCTTCTAATTCAGATAATGAGAGATCACTTTCTTTTGTGAAAAAAGAAGCAAATTGCTTTTGTGAATTATTGAAAAGGTTCTTAACCATGGTGCTCATATACTTTTTCGAATAATCCTCTTTTTTAATTAATGAGTAGTATTCGTTCACTTTTCCATAAGTATTAAAGGCAATGGCTCCTTTTTTAACCAATACACGAACCACCGTTGAAACCGTGGTGTATGCTGGTTTAGGTTCTGGATATTGTTCGACAATGTCCTTTAAGAATCCTTTTTTAATTTTCCACAAGTACTGCATTACTTGCTCTTCTGCTTTCGTTAATTCAATCATTTCCCAAATGTTTGAGACAAATATATAACTATAAAAATAGTCGTGCAATTATTTTAATAGTTTTATTACTATTTTTATAGTTATAGAAAAAATTGACAGATCGCATCTTTAAGAGGAAAGTAGTTGTTAAAGATGCGATTCGCATTATAAAAAAAGGGTAAGTGCATATTTGCAACTTACCCTCCCATATACTTTTATGATTGAAATGACTAACTAGCCACTTTTGTCGAATCTTCTTTAATACTTGACTTTGGCTTAAGTACCGCGTTGTGTGGTAATTTTACCGTATAAGTCTTTTTTGAGGCATTTGTTAAGTTGGCCTCTCTTAACCATGGATTTAGATCCTTTAGCTCCTTATAGGTGATGTTATGCTCTATTGCAAAATCAGGGAAACTACTCACGGCTCCTTTTATTTCGTGATTCTTTGTTTTGAGCTCATCATACAAATCAGCTTCTTTAACATGAAATCCGTATGCATCCGGATTGGAAAGGATTTCTTTGATAGCTATAATGCGATAAACATAGCGACCTGTTTCCTCATTGAGTAGAAGGTCGAAGTAGTTATCTGCTTTCTGACGACTTAGCTGGCGGTTAACACCAGTACGACCGGCATTATAGGCAGCAGCGGCTAATGTCCAACTGCCATAGTGAGCATGCATTTTCTTTAAATATTTACAGGCTGCTTCTGTTGATTTTTCGATATGGTAGCGTTCATCAATTTCCTTTGAAACCTCTAAGCCATATTCTTTGCCAGTAGCTTTCATGAATTGCCATAATCCAACAGCACCCGCTGGCGATTTGGCTCTTGGCATCAAGTTACTTTCAATTAACGATAAGTATTTGAAGTCGTCAGGTACACCGTTGGCTTTTAATATTGGTTCTATTATCGGAAAATAACGATTAGCTCGTTTTATAAATAATACAGTTTGCGATTGCCAATAAGTATTAACCAATAACTCACGGTCGAAACTTTCCTTCACATCATAACGGTCGATGGGTACTTGTTCGTTGGCGAAAGTTAAGTCTGAAGGTATATCTAATGAGAAAATGGCATACTTACCAACTTCTTTGTTTGTGCTTGCCGTTCTATCCGGAGTAGCCGAAAATGTAAATAATTGAAATGCCAATATAACTGCTATAAAGAGGCTTGAAATCGATAGTAGTTTAGTATAAAAATTCACCTTCATAATCTTCCCGTTTTCTTGTTTGTTTGAGCGCACCAAAAATACTTTTTCGACCAAAGAATCCAAAAAATGTGCCAATAAATAATGTATGAAAATAGTACGGCTAAAATGTAAAAATGTTCATGAATTGATGACTTCTTTTTCGACTATCTTGAGAATTGATGATTTTGAATTCACGATTAATATTAGTAAGTTACAGGTATAAAGGAGTTCGCACATGCTCAGTCCGATATTGCCATTGAATAAAAAAATATTTAAAATTGTCCTATTTGTTATTCTTCTGGGGTGTTATGGCTGTACTCAGTCTAAGCAACATCAAATTAAGTTTTCTCCTGAAGAGAAGCAGTGGCTGTTAAATCATGATAAAATTGTTTTGGCTGTTGATAATTCGTATCCACCTTTGAATTACATTGGTGATGATGGACAGCTTACGGGTTTAAACATAGACCTGGTTAAGTTAGTAGGTCAACAATTGAACATTAGTATTGAATTAGAAGGATCTGATTGGGATGAAGCGCTTGAAAAAGCACTAAATCATGAAGTAGATGGAGTTATTAACGCAACACCACTTGAAGAAAGAAAAAGTAAGTTAAATTTTAGTGAGGAGTTTTTTCGTGATCCACTGGCTTTAGTAACCTATAAGGATACGGAAATAGATGATTTTGATAATATTAAATTTCAACGTATTGCTGCTAAAAGAGGAAGTCGTCATCTATTGGTTTTGCAAGAGAAAATTCCACCTTATTTAATAGTGCCTATCGCTAATTTGGAAGAAGGTATTGGTTTATTATCACAACGAAAAGTTGATGGTATATACGATGATTTAGCGCCTCTTTACCACATTATTTCTTCGTCGGGTTATAGCCACCTTAAGGTTGCTTTTGTCGAAACCAATAGTCTGGGTGCTAGTATTGGCTTGCGCAACAACGATCCACTTTTGTTAAGCGTACTTAATAAGGCGATTAGTTCAATTACGAATGAGGATCGATTATCTATTCAGGATAAGTGGTTAGGGTTTTCGCCAGCGCGTGATTATACCGTTTATTACATTACGATTGGCATTTTAATGGCTGTGGTAATGTTAATTAGTTTGTGGACCTGGTCGTTAAAAACAATGGTTAAGAGCAAGACGCGTGAACTAAATTCAGAATTACAGCGGAGAAAACAGACCGAAGCGGAACTGATCAGGTCGAAAGAAAGGGCCGAAGAAAGTGATCGTTTGAAATCGGCATTTTTGGCAAATATAAGTCACGAGATAAGAACACCAATGAATGGCATCTTCGGCTTTTCAGAGTTGCTGCAACTGAATACCTTCTCAGAAGATGAGCAAAATAAATACCTTGGCTTGATTTTTAGTAGTGCCCAGCAATTATTATCCATCATCAACGATTTAGTTAATATATCGAAGTTAGAAGCCAACCTGGTTGAAGTAAATAAGGAAGAGGTCAACCTACATGAAATGGTAAGTGACTTGTTTGCTCTGCACAAATTAAAGGCTGAAAAGCTAGCATTAGATTTTAGTTATTCCTACGAGTTAGAAGAGTCGGAAAGGTTTAATGTCGACAAAGTGAAGGTGCGTCAGGTTTTGACCAATTTGATATCAAATGCCATTAAAAACACCAAGGATGGCAGTGTTCATTTTGGAGTTGAACCTTATGGAGATGGGGAGTTTTTACGTTTTTTTGTTTGCGATACTGGTATTGGTATTGATGTTGAAAATCATGAGCATATATTTAATCGCTTTTGGAAATTAAAAAGTGGATCGGATCAAGGTGGAACTGGATTAGGTTTGGCCATATCAAAAGCACATGTTGAATTGATGGGTGGTAAAATATGGGTTGAGTCTGAACTTAAGAAAGGAGCACATTTTAGTTTTACTGTGCCATTGTAAATTAAGATAAACAATAGGTGTCTTTTTTTCTAAAGCTTATTTAGATATCTTTCAATACATCGTGTTGATGAAACCAAGTATTTTTTCTAATTTACACAAATAATTTTTTGATTTGCAACATATCAATACATCGTTAAGATTTTATATCAGTCAGATAATCAAGGATTTGAATGTTTGTGGAAGCTTTAATCTTGCGACTGAATATCAACATGTTATAAATAAAACTACTGACTTTGGGCTAATAACTAACGAACTATTAAAATATGAATGATAGAATAAATATGGAGCACCTAATTAAGCACAACTTTGAGCCCTTGGTTATATTTAAGCGATCGGGGTATGCTGTTGAATTAATTAATGACAGTGCAACAAGTTTATTCAATTTGCAATCCCTGGATAAGAATGAAATTCGTTTACGTCATTTTTGTAACCGAGCCGACTTATTTAATGAGAAAGCTGCAATTAGATTGTTAAGTACGTTAGAATTAGGTGAAAAAAAGGACTTTGATTGGCCTGTTCGCTTAGGTAATACGCATTGGTTGTTGGCTTACCTTAATGTATACGAAGATAAGGGTGAGGAATATATACTTGTAACTTTTCGAGACAATACTATAGGAAAAGAAAGCTTATTACGGCTTAACAATATGGTTGCCTTTCGTGAGGTGCTGGATAATTTATTATCAGCTAATACCATTGTAGCACCTGATGAAATCCCAACTTTGATCGATAAATCATTATTGGTTGTTGGGCAATTTTTTAATTGTGATCGAAGTTATGTATTTCAGTTTTCAGAGGATTTACAACTTCATTCCAATATTAATGAATGGTGTGCCAATGGAATAACACCATATATTGATGAACTTCAGGATATCCCTATTCGCAAATTTCCATATTTAGCTGATCATTTCCTTAGGAATGAAACGGTTTGTTTAAACGATGTTTCAGAACTGCCATTGGAAGCTAAAAACGAACGAGAGGAGTTTGCAAAGGAAGGTATTCAATCAATACTATTAATTCCTTTTAGTGAAGGAGAGAAGAGGATTGGTTTTGTTGGGATTGATCATGTTAGATCAAGTAAGGCGTGGACAGCTAGTGAGGTTTCAAACCTTAAACTGTTAGCAAGAGCTTTTGCAAATATGTTACTTCGACTAAAGAAGGAGAAGGAGCTAAAGGAGCAGCATAACATGTACCAAACCTTATTTATGGCAGCAAACGATTCAATTGCCATATTTAGAAATGGTATCTGTTTGGATGCTAATCCAAAAACATTGAATGATTTTAAATGCTCGCGTGACTTTTTCGTTGGGAAAAGCCTTGTCGAATTATCATCGCATAATCAAGTCGAAGGAAAATCACCTTCCTATATCAATGTTTTTCAACAAGAAGCTCTAAATGGACATCCTCAAATGTTTGAGTGGGTACTTAAACGAGGTGATGGCTCTGAAATAGAGGCGGAAATAAGTTTAAATAAGTTTTCAAATAAAGGGGAGTCCCATACCATTGCTATTTTTAGAGATATAACCGAACAGAACCAAGCGGTTAAGCTTTTGTTTGAAACGAAAGATTATAAA
Organism: Carboxylicivirga fragile; assembly: GCF_050589805.1. NCBI lineage: Bacteria > Pseudomonadati > Bacteroidota > Bacteroidia > Marinilabiliales > Marinilabiliaceae > Carboxylicivirga > Carboxylicivirga fragile. The sequence continues at coordinate 15,498 of NZ_JBNGOY010000045.1, forward strand.
AAGACAGAATCTCAGTTGTTAAATTTAAATGTCGATCTTGAGTTAACCATCCTTGATCTGTTTGATATTAAACAATTACAAAACCTTCAGGATGCTTTTGCTTATGCTACTGGCGTATCCTCATTAATTACTGACTTGGAAGGTTATCCAATTACTGATGTTTCATTCACAAATGAGATATGCAAACTCGTTAGGGCTACTGATGATGGTAAGCACATGTGTATTGAGAGCGGTAAGATGTTGGGTAAACTAGCAAAAGAGCAACGAAAGCCTATTTCTCGTCCGTGCTTGTCATGTGGTTTTATCGATGCAGCTGCTCCAATTATTGTTGATGGTAATCACATTGGGAATTGGATAATTGGGCAGGTTAGACCAAGCGATTTAAATGTTGATAAGCTGCTGGAATATACAAGAAGGTTAAATATAAATGATGATGGCGTTATCGCTGGCTTTGAAAAATTGGTTGATTTAGCTCCAGAACGCTTTACTAAAATATTAAACCTGCTTAATGTTCTTACCAACGAACTTTCGATACTTGGTTACAACAACTTAAAATTAGCCAAATCAGTACAGAATCATTTATCTCTGGAGCGTAAATTATTATTATCGAAACAACGTGCCGAGGAAAGTGACCGACTTAAGTCGGCATTCTTGGCAAACCTATCACATGAGATTCGTACCCCAATGAATGGGATAGTAGGATTTTCGGAGTTACTTCAGTTCGAAGGGTTAACGCCTGCTGATAGGAGAGAGTATGTTCGATTGATACACCAAAGTTCAAGTCAGTTATTAAATATTATCAATGATATTATTGATATATCTAAAATAGAATCGGGTCAGATAGATATTCATTCAAGTTATTTTGATGTGATTGAATTGATGGAGAATCAAGAGGCATTTTTCATTGACTCAGCTAAAGCCAAGGAGATTGATTTAATTTTTAATTCTGATGACCTTACTGAATTAGAAATGTTCTCCGATGAGGGTAAATTGCGTCAGGTATTAACAAACTTAATTTCAAATGCCATCAAATTTACTGCACAAGGAAGTGTTGAGTTTGGTTATGAGTTGATGGATGGTAATTTAATTGAGTTATTTGTGCAAGATTCAGGAACCGGAATAGATGCAGATAATGTTCATTTCATATTTGACCGTTTCTGGCAAGCCAAAGATTCGGATGTGAAGAAGGGAGGCACAGGTTTAGGATTAGCAATTACTAAAGCCTATGTTGAGTTATTGGGTGGTCATATCAATGTAAAATCAAAGCTTAACGAGGGTACACGATTTAGCTTTGTAATACCGCGAACATTGAATTAAAAAAAAAGGGAACCCAATGGATTCCCTTTATATATTTCTGTTTAGATGAGTTCTTAAACAATACCTGCAAAGCCCATAAACGCAAGCGCTAATAAACCAGCAACTACTAGAGCAATAGGCGTACCTTTCATTCCTTTTGGGATGTCCATCAAATCAAGTTGTTCGCGAATACCTGAAAAGGTAATCAAGGCCAAGCCAAAGCCAACCGCGTGAGAAATGGCGAATACAACAGATTTAACAATGTTTGTATCTTCTAATCCAAGAGCAAGAATGGCTACACCTAAAATAGCACAGTTAGTGGTAATTAAAGGTAAAAATACACCTAAGGCTTGATAGAGTGGAGGACTTACTTTTTTAAGCATAATCTCCACTAATTGCACAAGTGATGCAATTACCAGAATAAAGGTGATGGTTTGTAAATATTCTACACCAAAAGGTTCAAGAACTGCCTTTTGAATAAAGAAAGTCACAATAGTAGCTATTACCATTACAAAGGTTACAGCGCCTGTCATTCCAATTCCAGTTGAAATCTTTTTAGAAACACCTAGAAAAGGGCATATTCCTAAAAACTGGCTAAGAACAATATTGTTTACAAAGATGGCCGAGATAACAATTAATACATATTCCATATCTTAAGCTTCTTTTTTTACCTGATTAATAAATGCGATTAAATAACCTAAGGCAATAAATGCACCCGGCGCTAGTACAAATACTAACATTCCATAATCCTCAGGGAACACAACCGTACCAAAGATTTTTCCGCTACCTAAAATTTCGCGAATAGCACCTAGTATGGTTAATGCCATGGCAAAACCAAGTCCCATTCCTAGTCCATCAATGATTGAAGATCCAATGTTGTTTTTTGAAGCAAATGCTTCAGCACGTCCCAATACAAGGCAGTTCACAACAATTAGGGGGATAAATAAACCTAATGATTCGAATAGATCGGGTAGGTAGGCCTGCATTGTCATTTCAACAATGGTTACGAAGGTTGCAATTACCACAATGAATGCAGGAATCCTTACTTTATCCGGAATTAGATTTTTGATAATAGCAATTACCAGGTTGGCCATCACCAACACAAATGTTGTAGCCAGTCCCATACCTAATCCATCAAATGCCGATGAGGTTACACCCAGGGTTGGACACATACCCAACAAGAGGGTAAAAACAGCGTTTTCCTTGAAAAAGCCTTTTGAAAAATTATTCCACTGATTCATTCTGTACCTCCTTCCTCTGCCGAGGTATTAGCCGCAACTGGTTCGTTGCTTTTATTATCATTGTAGGTTTCGTAAGCGATGCGTACTGCATCTAAAAATGCACGCGAGCTGATTGTAGCTGCCGTTATGGCATCTACCTCACCACCATCTTTACTAACCGTTAGTTTATTTGTCTCAGGATGTTTACCAAGAATACTCTGCTTACCTTTATCTGTTTTAAACCAATCAGCCATTTTAGTACCAAGTCCTGGTGTTTCTTTATGTTCCAATACCTGGTAATTAATGATGGTGCCATCTGGTTTAAACCCAACCATAATTTTAATGTTTCCACTAAAACCTTTAGGAGAAACTGCTTCAATGGCAATTCCTACAAGTTCACCATTTGAACTGGCTCTAAAGAAATTAGTGTTTGCAATAGTTGTGTCTTTCTCAAGACTATCAAATTCAGGCATCACCATTTTAATGGCAGCCTCTTGTTTTGCTTTCTTAGCCGCTTCAATTGGCCCTTTCGTGAGTTCAAACATAAAACCCAACGAAGTGCCTGCTACGCCTGTAATAACGAGCAGGGTTAAAACCATATTTTTAAGCGTTGATTCTGTTTTTGCCATGATTTATTATTTTACCTGCTACTTATGCTTTAGTTGTTTTAGCTACTTCACCGAAACGTTTAGGTTTGATATACTTGTCGATTAAAGGAACAAACCCGTTCATGATGATAATGGCAAACGAAACGCCTTCGGGATATGCTCCAAATACGCGTATAACCACAGTGATAATACCGATTCCTATTCCAAAAATAACCATGCCTTTATTCGACATAGGCGAAGTAACATAATCCGTTGCCATAAATATGGCTCCTAACATGACACCTCCTGTTAATAGGTGGAATAAAGGACCAGCATATAATTCAGGATTCACTAAATGAAGAATACCAGTAAATACCGCAATTGTACCAATTACTGTTACTGGAATATGCCAGGTTATTATTTTTCGGATTAACATGTAGATTAAACCAATTATCAAGGCAACAGCAGCAACTTCACCAGCTGAACCTCCCATGTTTCCATAAAATAACTCTGTTATTGATGGTATTTTATCCATTAATGCACTCACGGTTTCGCCATTTGCTAAACCTTCTTTCATCACAGATAGTGGTGTTGCACCTGTTGTTGCATCAAGATACGCTGTCATGTTTTTTCCTGGTTCAGGCCACAAAGTCATTTGAACAGGAAATGAGATTAATAAGAATACACGACCAACTAATGCTGGGTTGAAAATGTTATTTCCTAAACCTCCAAAGGACATCTTGCCGATACCAATGGCAACCAAACTTCCTATAATTATAATCCAGATAGGTAAATTGGTAGGCATGTTAAAAGCCAATAAAAGCCCAGTTAAAGCAGCAGACCCATCTAAAATAGATGCTTCTGTTTTTAAGAGAAACTTTTGAATAGCCCATTCAAAAAATACACATGATAGCACAGCTGCCAGCGTTACGATTAATGCTCCAAGCCCAAAATAATAGAGCGATGCCGCTAAAGCCGGAAGCAAAGCAATAACCACCCCATACATGTTCTTTTTCACAGAGTCGCCACTGTGCACATGCGGTGAAGGTGATATGGTTAACGTGTTCATATTTCTAAAATTAATATTCTTAGTTTTTTATTTATCATCTTCTCTGTCAACATATAATAATTGACCTCCTAAAAGCTGATAGCTAATAGCTGCCAGCCATTAGCTATTTAGTTCTGCTACGCATGATTTGCCCAACCTTACCTTTGCCTAATCGGATATAATCCAATAGAGGTCGGCTCGATGGACATGTGTAACTACATGATCCACACTCGATGCAATCCATTATTTTTTCTTCCTCTGCTCTATCCCATACTGCTTTGTCAGAAACAGTCATTAGCAAATATGGTGATAAGCCCATTGGACAAACAGATACACACTTCGAACAGCGAATACAGTTTTGTACTGGTTTGCGTGTTGCAATTTTCTCAGGCATGATTAATATACCCGAGCTTCCTTTGGTGATAGGCACATCAATTGATGATAGTGCTTTTCCCATCATAGGACCGCCGCCTATCACTTTTCCAGTATCTTCAGGAAGGCCACCAGCTGCTTCAATCAAGTTTGATACAGGTGTACCAACTCTTGCCATGAAGTTAGAAGGTTTTTCAATAGATTTACCAGTCACTGTAACGACACGTTCAAAAAGAGGTTTGTTCTTTTGAATGGCTTCGTAAACCGCAAAAGTAGTTCCTACATTCTGCACTACTGCACCTACTTCAATCGGCAATTTCCCCGAAGGAATCTGACGTTTAATACACGCGTCAATTAATTGTTTCTCTCCACCCTGAGGGTATTGAACTTTTAAAGATTCAACAGTAATACCTTCGTGCTTCTGAGCTAACTCACTCATGTGAGCGATGGCATCTGGTTTATTGTTTTCAATTCCAATGATGGCTTTAGTTACTTTTAAAGCTTTCATCAGAATTTCAGTGCCAATCATTATCTCTTCCCCTTTTTCCATCATTAATTGATGATCGGCAGTTAAATATGGCTCGCACTCAACAGCATTAAGAATAAGTACGTCACAAGTTTTTCCGGGAGGAACTGATAATTTAACTTGCGCAGGGAATGTTGCACCACCTAGTCCAACAATACCAGATTCACCTACTTTCTTAACGATTTCTTCGCCCGAAAGTGTGATGTCGGTTTTTAAGTCATCAGAGCGATCAATGTCCTCGTTCCACTCATCACCTTCTACTTTAATGATGATTGCTTTTCGCTTGTATCCACTAGCATCCAGTACATCATCAATTTTAAAAACTTTACCTGAAACAGGCGAATGAATGTTGGCTGAAACAAAGCCAGTTGATTTGGCAATTAGTTGACCCACCTTTACTTCGTCGCCTTTTTTCACGACAGGTTCTGATGGCGCTCCAATATGTTGAGCAATAGGAACCGAAACTTGTTCGGGGATGGGCAAGACTTCAATCTTTTTACCAGCTGAAAATTTATTTTCTGCTGGATGAACCCCTCCAAGTGAGAATGTTTTTAACATTGATCCTCCTATTTTATTTTGTTTGAATAACTTTTAAATTAACTCTATTCCGCTGCTTCAGGTGCTGGCTTTTCTACCTTTGGTTTCTTAGGTGGAAAATTCAACTCGTGAATGGCGTTGGTTGGGCACTCCGTAACACATTTACGACATAACTTGCATTTTTCGTAATCAATGTATGCTAGATTATTATCGATGGTGATGGCCTCAAACGGACACGCCTTCTGACATTTCTTACACGATATGCAAGCTACTGAACATGCTTTTTTAGCTGGTGCTCCTTTGTCCTTGTTAACACACGATACGTAAATGCGACGGCTCTTAGGGCCTTTCTTACGTAATTCAATAATGTTTTTCGGACAAGCGTCAACACATGCTCCACATGATACGCAGTTGTCTTCGATGATAACTGGCAGGCCAGTTTTTTCATCCATGTACATGGCATCGAAAGCACAAGCATCAACACATTCGCCCAAGCCATAACAGCCATATGAGCATCCCGTATCACCTCCATACAGCGAAGACGCTATCGTACAAGACGTAGCACCATCGTAGTTGGTAATGCGTGGTCGGTTTTCGCAAGTGCCGTTACAACGCACTACTGCTACCATCGGAGCCGCTGCTTCAACTTCTTTTCCTAAAATAGCTGCTGCAGCACTCATGGTGTCGGCTCCACCAACCGGACAGTTAAGATCAGAAATGTCATCGGCCTTAACCATGGCCTCAGCAAATGCTCTACACCCTGGGAAACCACAGCCTCCACAATTAGCAGCAGGCAAAGCCTCTTCTACCTGATCGATGCGTGGATCTTCAAAAACCTTGAATTTTTGAGCCACAAAATAGAGTATAATGGCAGCTAATGTGCCTAATGCTCCTAATGAAATTATGGTTATCAGAACAACGTTCATATTTAGTTGATTTGATGTTTTATTGTAAAAGTAAAAGTTCGTTTCAGTTTATCCTTATTCAAATAGATAATTGTAAAATACGGAACCAAAATAAGAAGTGAAAGTCCGGCGGCTAACAATTCGTTACCAGTTGTGTAAAATACGCTTATCAATGTGCCAAGAATCAAGAGTATTGGATAAATATAAGCCAGTAATACAGCTTTAGGGGCCAATGATTTTTTGCCTAGTAGCATAACTTTCTGACCCACATTAATGTCACTTATAGATTGATAGACATCAATGAGCTTATCTTGTAAGTCGGCTGTAGTACACGAACCTTTAGCATGACAAGATGCGCACGCCGATTCATTGGAGATACGTACCTTTATTTGTTGCGGATTCACCTCTGCAACAATGCCTTCGTGTTCTATGTAATCTATTTCAGCCATTCCAATCCTTGGTTCATAGGGTCACAAATGTAATAATGTAAAGGTTTTCTCAGTAAAAGGTAGAGGTATTTGTATTTAGAATGAATAAAAATAAGGCGCTCAACTTACAGTTAATTACCTATCGTATAGTTTACTAATGCATTTTTAAGCTTAATGCCTTGGTCTTCTTTCTTTTATAAAGAAAAAAATCCCTAATTAATTATCAGAGAATCTGAGCCAATTTTTCGAAAGTCTAATTGGAAGTTGATGGAATTAGGATCGAAATCGTTGTTGTGTAACCTGAAATGTTTTCAATACTTATTTTTCCGTTAAGTAAGTGAATAATTCCCTGAGAGATAGCTAGACCGATTCCAGTTCCTGTTGATGGTTTCCCGGTTGAGTGTCCTTTTTTAAACATTTCAAAAATTTCATTTTTATCTTTCGCAGGAATACCTATACCTGTATCTGATACAGCAATTTTTAACATGCTTTGATTATTAATGCTAAAATGCAATTGAATTTTGCCATCACTCGTAAACTTAAAAGCATTATCGATTAACTGGTGAATAACTTGTTTTAGTCGTTCATAATCTGAAATTATTTCATGATTAATGGGACAATCGTTAAGCATTACAAACTCAATTTCTTTTCGAGATCTAGTATGAGTGAAGTTGATTTCACTTTCAATATCTGTAAAAAGGGTTTTGATTGAAAATTCATTTTTTTTAATGTCAAATTGGTTTGTAGCTAGTTTTGACATGTCGAAAATGCCATTTAAGAACCGTAATAAGTAATTTGAATTCGTTCTTATGATGGTTGAAAATTGCTTAATTGTTTCAATGTCGTTTTCACTTTCCAATAATTCACTAAAGCCATTTATTGCGTTCATTGGTGTTCTTATTTCATGACTCATATTTGCCAGGAAAACAGTTTTTAATTGGTCACTTTCTTCAGCGAATAGTTTTGCTCTTAATAGTTCCTTATTATTTTGCTCAAGCGATTTGTTTACTTCGTACAAGCGTTCTTTGTAGTCGAGGTGCTCTAATTCAGCACTGCACCTTGAGGCTACATGCAATAATAAGGATTCAACAAAGTTTGGATTCTTAATTGGTTTCTCAAATAAGGCAACAAGAATACCTATGGCATTTCCGTTTGAGTTGAATAATGGTACTCCTGTGTATCCTTCGATATTCATATCGATCAATAATTGATCTTCAGGAAAGTAAGATTGGATATCTTTAGAATAGGTGCAAGGCGTTTGTCCAACTACCTGTTCGCAAGGTGTATGCTTTAATTTATATGAGAAATTATCAATGTATTTATTGTTAGAATATAAACAAATAGCATCAATGGATGATTGCTTAATAAGTTTACCTACAAAAACATGATTGGCGTTAAGCGTTGTAGCAAGGCGCTTAACCATTACTTTAAAAAAATCTTTGCCCAGATTATATGTGGATCGATTAGATGTATTAACAAAGGCATTGATGAGTTCTTCATACTCCTTTATTTTTCGGATATACGAGGCATCTGCTTTTGTCATAGGATCAATGATTAATTAAATTAATCCTTTAATTTAAAAAAATCTCAAATCAAATTCAAGCCGTTTAACTAATTAAACTCCAATTCATTTTTTCCCTTGAAAGCTTGGTAAGTTGTTTTATAAAGAGGTGGTTTTCGTCCTTTTCGAGATGTGGATCTTCCGCGAGTATTGCTTCCACAACCTGACGAGCGAATTGTAAAATTTGACCATCCTTGCCTAAATTGGCAATTTTTAAATTAAAAGGTAAGCCCGATTGTTGGGTGCCCTCTAAATCACCTGGTCCACGAAGCTTTAAATCCGCTTCGGCAATTTCAAAGCCATCCGTTGAACTGGTCATTATATTCATTCGTTTACGCGTGTCTTCTGATAGTTTGTAGCTGGTCATTAATATACAAAAGCTTTGGTCTGCTCCTCGACCAACGCGCCCTCTTAGCTGATGCAGTTGAGAGAGTCCAAAGCGTTCGGCACTTTCTATAACCATTACGGATGCATTGGGCACATTAACGCCTACTTCGATAACTGTTGTTGAAACCAAGATGTGCGAACGTCCTGATGAGAACTCTTGCATGGCTTCATCTTTCTCTTTTGGCTTCATCTTGCCATGCACCATTCCTACTTTATGATCAGAAAAGATGCGTTGCATGTACTCAAAACCTTCCCCAAGGTTTTTAAAATCCAATTTTTCCGATTCTTCGATGAGTGGGTAGACCACATATACCTGTCGTCCTTTGTCCAATTCACCTTTTATGAATTTATTGAGGTTATTTCGACGGTTATGAAAGTAATGGGCTGTTTCTATTGGTTTACGTCCCGGAGGTAGTTCATCAATAACAGAAACATCCAAATCGCCATAGATGGTCATTGCCAATGTTCGAGGGATTGGCGTTGCTGTCATTACTAATATATGCGGTGGGTTTGTGTTTTTACGCCATAATTTCGCTCGTTGAGCCACTCCAAAACGATGCTGCTCATCAACCACCACTAATCCCAGGTTCTTAAATTTTACGCGATCCTCTATTAGGGCATGTGTGCCTATCAGTATCTGTAGTTTCCCGGATTGCAGGTCTTCATCTATTCGCTGACGCTCCTTTTTCTTTGTCGATCCGGTTAATAAAGCACATTCTACATTTAATCCTTCCAGCATTTCGCTTATGGTTTCAAAATGCTGCGAGGCTAATATTTCGGTGGGCGCCATTAAACATGCCTGAAAATCATTATCCAAAGCGATAAGCATAACCATTAAGGCCACAAGTGTTTTTCCCGAGCCTACATCGCCTTGAAGCAAGCGGTTCATTTGTTTGCCCGAACCCATATCGCGGCGTATTTCTTTGATCACGCGTTTTTGAGCGCCTGTTAGTTCAAAGGGCAACTTTTGCTCATAAAATGAAAGTAGATAATTGCCAACCGTTTTGAAGTTGTGCCCAACAATTGATTTGTTACGTTGGTTACGTTGCTTCAATATATTCATTTGTATATAAAACAGCTCTTCAAATTTTAGTCTGAATTGCGCTTTCTCTAAAATTTCTGCATTTAGCGGAAAGTGGATTGTTTTGAGTGCTTCGTGCAGTTGAAGCAGCTTGTATCTCTGAATGATAAATGCCGGAAGGGTTTCTGGTATCTTTCCTTGAAATGAGAGAAAGATATTTTGCTGCATTTTATGAATGGTTTTTGAATTCAAAAAACCACGTTTCATCTTTTCAGTTGTATTGTAAAAGGCTTGCAGAGCAGCTGCGATCTTCACTTTACCATCATGCACCTTATCCATCTCAGGGTGTACAATGTTGAATTGTCCATTGAAGGAAGTCGGTTTGCCAAATACGATGTATTCAAAATCAGAGTTGAGATTATCTTTGACGTATTTGTGTCCTTTGAACCATACCAACTCAATAACACCGGTACCATCGGAGAACATCGCGCTTAGTCTACTTTGCCTGCCTTCTCCAATTGTTTTTAATGAGGTTAAACGACCTCTTACTTGTATGTAGGGGAGTTTAGCATTGATGTCTCGGATAGCATAGAATTTACTTCTGTCCACATATTTATATGGGAAGTAATACAGTAAATCTTCATACGAAGCTATCTGTAATTCTTGCCTAAGCAGTTCAGCCCTTTTGGGACCAACGCCTGGTAAATAGGTTATATTTTGAGCCGCTAACTCTGACATGAGGCAAAAATATAAAAAAAGTGGGTGTCGTAAACACCCACTTACAATATTAGAAGAATTTGTTTTCTAAGTTAGTTTGGAAAGATTTTATTAAAGTCATTTTTCATACTGGCTACATGCCAACCTTTCTCCGGAGCATCATTTACTGCTTTCTCAGTTCCGTGCATGTAGTTGTATTCACGTTCATCATCATCATGATTCACCAATATAGCCATTGATGGCCCATCCCCAGATAAGGTGTATTCCATCATTTCATAATCACCATCACTATTGCCTGCTGCAAAAATTGGCTTTTTACCAATGTGTAATTCAATGTTTGTTGGTTTGATGTGTTTATCATTGGCCGATTGTACCATTTCAGTTCTAACCAACTTGGACTCATTGTTATATTTTAATACAACACTACTTCCAATTACATTTTCCACAGGAATGTTGTAGATTTCCTCTGATACAGTTCTTACGAAAGTGATTTCTCCACCTGTTACAATATATACTTTAAAGTCATTATCCTGAAGATAATGTACCAGCTCAATCATGGGTTGGTATACCATCTCTTTAAAAGGACGATTGAATTTAGGATGATTGGAATGGGTAAGGAATTTATATACTGACTTTTTATATTCATCCTCCAATTGATTCTCATGAGCGGCAAACAATTGATGTATTAATTCAAAGGTGCTGTACTCTTTCATGATTGCCAGGTCTCCTTCGGCTAATCCCTTGTATAGCTTATTTTCTAACATGGAAGGATTGTTTTTAACAGCTTCCTTTATGTACGAAATTTCGTATTCTACAGGTATATACAAAGGCTTTTCGTTCCAAAGTGTACCATCGTTATCAAATACGGCAATTCTATCTTTGATAGGCACGAAGTCTGGTGAATTACTATCACTTACTTTAGACACAAAGTTCAGAATATCTGATTTAACGCTCGAGTCATTGGTCCATGAAGGTAGAGCCTCATTTGCTTTGACAATACCTTGTTTTGATTCGACTTGACAAGCAAGTGTTAAAAAAGTAAGAAGAACAAGACCTGTTATGAGCTGAAAATATTTGAATTTCATTTTCAAAAAGTGTTTTAAAAAAAAGAGGGTTCCCAAAAACATTAAAAGTACGCGTTCACTGAGCGGAGTCGAAGTGATTATTTAATGATAATCAATGTTTTTAAATTTTCATCTCGACTTCGCTCGATGACCGCGTTTAGTTTTTTGGCACCCTCTTAAATTATGTTTCTAATTAAACTATTGGCCAGGAGATGGTGCTGTTTGTAATTTCTGTAAGACTTTATCAATCCCTAGCGATGAACCTTGAACCGGTGGAAATTCAACAAATGTTTGTAAGAATTCGCCTGTTATTTGTTGAGCAGGAACAAAAGTCCACATGTTATCAGCAAACCAACGGATATACATGGCTGATTCTTTCCAAGCTGTTTCGTATGGATCGGCTCTTAGGTTAATTAAAATTGGCCACGCTGGTTGCTTTCTGTAAGCAGTATTAATAGCTCCTTCAAGTATGGTGAAATGTAATTTCCAATCGTCGTAGCGAATAGCATTTAAGTTTCCTCCTTGATCGAAATAGAAAATCTCATGGCGAGGTGATTTCTCAACTTCTCCTTTAAAATGAGGCATCAGATTATAACCATCGAGATGCACTTTGAAGTTTTTGTCACCCGCTTTATAACCCTTTAGTAGTTTTTCTTTAACGTCAGGTACACCTGCTGCAGCCATAATGGTAGGCATCATGTCTTCATGAGAGAAAATCCCATTCGAAACGGTTCCAGGTTCAATAACACCAGGCCATTTGATAATAGCTGGCACTCTGAACCCACCTTCCCAGGTTGTTCCTTTTTCACCGTAGAAAGGCGTTGTTCCGCCATCAGGCCAGGTAAATTTCTCGGCGCCATTATCCGTAGAATACATGATCATGGTGTTATCTACAATGCCTAGCTCCTCCAGTTTGTCGAGTACGCGTCCAATTTGGCCATCGTGCTCAACCATTCCATCAGGGTATAGACCAATGCCCGTTACACCTTCTGATTCAGGCTTAAGTCGAGTCCATACATGCATACGTGTGGCACTTAGCCAGACAAAGAATGGCTTACCTTCGGCGTGCGCTTTTTCAATAAACTCAATGGCTGCATCAGTAAACTCGTCATCTGCCGTTTCCATTCGCTTACGTGTCATTGGACCCGTATCTTTTATTGGTCCATCAGATGTTGAGCGAATAACGCCTCGAGGCCCATATTTTTCATGAAAAGCCGGATCTTTAGGATAATAATAAGTTTCAGGCTCTTCTTCTGCGTTCAAATGGTAAAGATTACCATAAAACTCATCAAATCCGTGATTGGTTGGTAAATGTTCATCCCGATCGCCTAAATGGTTTTTTCCGAATTGACCTGAGGTATAACCTAAGGGTCTTAGTAGCTCAGCTATTGTTGGTTGGTTTTCTTTTATACCTTGAGCTGAACCAGGCATTCCTATGGTTAAAAGTCCTGTGCGGAAAGGATGTTGACCTAGTATGAATGCAGCTCTACCTGCAGTACAAGACTGTTGTGCATACCAATCGGTAAACATGGCACCTTCTTCTGCTAGTTTATCGAGGTTAGGCGTTTTATAGCCCATTATTCCATGGTTGTAGCAACTAATGTTGGCCCATCCAATATCATCACCCCAGATAACTAGGATATTAGGTTTTTTGTCTTTTTGAGCGCTTAGTGCCACGCACATTGCCAGTACAAGGCTTAACGAAAATAGCTTTTTCATGTTAAAAGTTTTAATAAAGTAATTATTAGGCGTTTTGTGTTTATCTGTTTGATAATGTAACCATGAATTGAATTTCCATATTAATTACAAGAAAGTCAAATATGTAATAACGCTAATATAACTTTTAAAAGCCATTTTTGTTTAGCTTTTAGTGTAAATAATTTTACAATGTTTGATTAGTCCTCATCAAAGAAATCGATGATTTCGATGATTGAAATGTCATTTGGAGGACTGAAGGAATAAACGGTCTCATCCACATCGTTAAGCGGACTGATAATGAGTAATAAAAAAAGAAGATGTACCATAATTCATGATTTATAAGTTATACCTCAAAAGTATATGCTTAGCATCATGATTAATATCCATTTTAGCTCATTCGATGCTCTGATTCGCTCAGAGTTTAATTCAGCTTGTTCACATCCCGGGGTGAAATGCCTTTAATTTTTTTAAACATTTCGGAGAATTTAGATAGATTGCTATAGCCCATATCATATCCTACTTCAGATACAGAAAAGTTGCCGGATCTCAAGCGTCGAAAGGCTTCATCCATTTTTGCATTAGTATAAAATTGAGAAATGGAGCAATTAAACAAGGTTTTAAAGTCTCGCTTTAGTTTTGAAACACTTACACCATGTTTGTCTGCGAGCTGTTCAATGGTAATTCTTTCCTCAAAATTGGTGGATAATTCAAGCTTTATGCTTTGTAAGCGCTGGTAATCTTCAGCATGTAAGCCATTTAAATCATCCGTGTTATTCAGATTTTCAAGATTACTTGCCAGTATCGTGAATGACTCAATTGCTCTTGATACGATTAAAGCCTTTCGGTGTTTGGTTTTTGTGTTATAGTGGATAATGTCCTTGAATAAGCGTTCACTCTCTTGCGAAAGCGTAGTGTGATAGGCAACGCCATTCTCTTCTTTAAATAGTGGATGGATACAGCTAAAAGCATCATGAAGAGTGGCAGCTTTGTGACTAATGTCAAATTTATATCCGATTATTTTAAGACTTGTGTTAGCTGGAATTTCAATTGTTATAGGAAAGAGGGCATCATAAAGGAAAACACCATTTTGGGTGCCGGATTGCATTTGTGCTGATTCCTGTTCAAAAGTTTGAAGGTATTCACCTTCTTTAATAACATTTAAATGAATCAGGTCAGGATTATTATCAGGTGTGCGATGTAAAACGATATTTTCGGGCGCATTTACACTTATCAACATTATTTCAAAAGTATCAAATACAGATATTATTTCCGCGTAAATACGTAGGCGACCTCTTTCAACAAGTAACCTATTGTCCTCAATGTTACCACCATATATTTTCTGTAGCTCAGTAACATAATTAATGGCTTTTCCTTCTTGAAAATGAATATGCTTGGTTTTCATTTAGTTTATCCTTCGTAGAGTTTTATCTTAGACCATCTATAATTGAATTAAAATTCAGCGAGGTAGGATATAAGGTTGGTATCTGTTCCGGTAAGATTTAGTTTCTTACGAAGACGAGCCCTGGCCACTTCAATACTTTTTGCATTTTGATGATTGATGGCTGCTATTTCCTTACTACTCATGTTCAAACGAAGGAAGGCACATAAGCGCTCTTCCGCAGGCGTTAAATCGGGGTGGGAGTCGCGCAAGTTGCCGTAGAAGTTTTTATGAACTTGTTGAAAACGCATCTCAAATTCGCCCCATACCTCTTTGTCTATTTCTGTTTGCAACTCATAGATTATTGAGTTTATAGGGGTTTTGTTCTCTTCTTTAAGGTTTTCCTTAAGGTTTAATAATCTTTTCGCAACGTTATTGATTAATTCATTTTTTCGAACTAGATACATTACATTGGTTGCCATTTCTTTGTTTCTGTAGTCAAGGTCAGCCTCTAGCGCATCTTTTTTTATGTTAATTCTTTTTTTCTGAAGTGTAATTATCGAGATAATAAAAATGGCTATTAATACTATACTAAGTAAACCAATGAATAAAAGTGTGTTTCTAAATTTTGTTTTCTCTTGTTCGAGTTCATAGCCCTTTTCAATATTTTCAATTTTTTGTTGTGCTTCAAGGTTAGATATTTGCATTAAGCTTTGTTTGTTGAGCAAACTATCCGCAAATTGTTTGTGCAATGTAAACTCCATAAGTGCTTTTTGATAGTCCTTTTTAGTGAGGTGTATTTGATGCAATGCCGCATGGTAAGTACTAGTTAATTCAAGCGATTGAAGTAGAGTTAAAAGAGGAGTTACAGTTTCAATCATTAACAATGCGCTATCTGGCTTATTAATTGCAAGATAGTATTCGGCCAGATTGTAATAGGATTTAACGACTCCTGTATTATCATTAATACTAAGTCTTATATTAAGGCTTCTTTCTAAAAATTGCTTTGCAAGAGGATAATCATTAGTTTTTCTATAAATTTTACCAAGATTATTTAATAGTTGACTCATGGTAATTGGATTATCATCCTCACTTGAAATTTCTAAAGCCTTTTTATAATATTGAATTGCCTTGCCATTGTCATTTTTAACTTCGTAAACATTTCCAATGTTGTTATATATCTGCGTATGCAATTCATTGGTGTTAATTTTTTTGTCAAATGACTGATGGTACGAGTTGAATATTTCAAGTGCTTTAAAGTAATATTCGAGGGCTAGATTATACCTTTGGATTCGATCGTAATTGATGCCAATGTTATTATAAAAAGCAAATTCTTTATACCTATTGGGCGATTTATCTAAAAGTTTTAAGGCTTGGAAATAATACTCAATAGATTGTTCATAGCGTCCCATGAAAAGTTTAATATTACCCAATCTGTGCATGGATGATATTTGCATTTCGATATTTTTTTCTGCGAGGGATAACTCATATGAACGATGGGCAACTTCTAAAGCCTTTCCATAATCATTTAGGTAATAATTTTTAAAAAGCTCTTCATAAGCCTTGTATTTTGCCGTGGAGCTTGTTGAATTTTCGATGACAATTTCCAAGCTGTCCACCAATACTTGATTCTGAGCAAAAGAAAAGAGCGAAATGCTTAGTAATATGTGTGTTGTGATTTTTCTCAAAGTTGCAGATTTTCAATTTATACCAAATATACGTTAAACATCTTGTTCTGTTAATAAAAGTTAACTAAAACTTCAAATATTGAATTAATCAGCCTGTTTTTTTGGCTTCAATATTTTCACAAATAGCAATGTTGTGTTAAAAATTGCACGATATAGCAAATGCAATATGTTCTTAAGTCCTGATTTTATATAGTATTACTTTAATAGGTGTTGTTTTGTAAATGTCCTAATGTTAAGGTGTAAAGTGACAGTAAAACAGATTTATAGCATTGGCTTGTAAAGGTGGTGTTATGGAATGTTTACTGTGATATTTATAATAGCTATGGTATTGTTTTGAACTCCTATGCTCATGTTATTGCACTTTTTATGACTTTCTCTTTTTCTTCCCGTTAATTAGCAAATGATTTCAGATACAGAAACATTAACCTATTCACAAAACCACGTGAAAATATCTTTTGGTATGACTAAGGAAAACGAAATCACGGATGAAGAATTAAAGGAGCTGATAAGAAAGAAAGAAGAAGAGAACCTTGCTTTTAAAAAGCTTTTAGAAAAAGTGAATCGTCTGTGGCAGGAAGAGAAAATGAAAAATATAAAGAAATAAATCAGTTTATAAAATCAACAAAATGAACTACTTTACAAAGTATAAATTGAGTGTCGCAATTGTTTTCCTACTAGGTTTATTAGGAATGCAAAGTAATGCTCAAACTCTCCAGCAATATGAAAACGGTGTCCTAAAAGGTGCCATAAAGGTTAAGCTTAGACCTGAGGTGGTGGTTAGTCCGCAAGGTTTAAAATCTTTTTCTGTGGATGGTATTGCCAAAGTGGGAGTAACTGCCATTGATAAGTTAAATGTTGAGCATAAGGTTAATAAGATGGAGCGGGTATTCCCCTATTCGCCCAAATTTGAGACGCGCCATCAAAAACATGGTTTGCATTTATGGTACCGAATAGAGATAGAAGATGATCAGGATATAAAAGAATTGGTGAAGTCTTATAGTCATGTCAGTGATATTGACGTGGCAGAACCATACTATGAAAAGCAATTGGTCCCATATTCTATTACGCATATGGATGAAGCTACTGCTGCAGCAATGAAATCAACGCAAACTTTGCCTTTTAATGATCCCATTTTAATTGACCAATGGCATTACAATAATACAGGTGACGGCGATGTTACTGAAGGTGCCGATATTAATCTCTATAAGGCTTGGGAAACGCAGGCGGGACAATCCAATGTGATTGTTTCTGTACACGATGAAGGTATTCAATACGATCACGAGGATTTGCTCGCCAATATGTGGGTTAATGAAGCTGAGCTTTATGGTACAGAAGGTGTTGACGATGATGGGAATGGTTATGTCGATGATGTTTATGGTTTTAATTTTACATCAGGGACAGGAGATTTTGTGGCTGCGGACCACGGAACCCATGTTGCAGGGACGGTTGCTGCTGTTAATAATAATGGTATTGGTGTAGCTGGCGTAGCTGGCGGCACTGGAGCTGGCGATGGCGTTCGAATTATGGGCTGCCAAATTATTGGGGGAGACCAGTATCCTGATATAGCTGGTTCATTTGTGTATGCTGCCGATATGGGAGCTGTTATCTCACAAAATTCTTGGGGATGGCAAACCGATGGTGATTATGAACAATCCGTTTTGGACGCCATTGATTATTTTATTGAAGAGGCTGGAAATTATCCTGGTAGCCCAATGAAGGGTGGTGTCGCCATTTTTGCTGCCGGAAATAATGGCAGTAGTGGATTACATTATCCGGCTGCTTATGAACCTACTGTGGCTGTTGGCGCAACAGGTCCAACAAATTTAATGACCGATTACTCCAATTATGGAACCTATATTGATATCACAGCCCCAGGTGGAGAAAATGCATTTGGGACTGAATTCGGTGTTCTGAGTACAATAAATTACGATGGATACGCCTACCTGGATGGCACATCAATGGCATGTCCGCACGTTTCAGGTGTGGCTGCTCTTATTGTTTCGGAACATGGAGGTGATGACTTTACGGTTGATGACTTAAAGGTTCATTTGCTAGGTGGAACGAATGTTTTGGATACATTACCTGGGAATGCTGAACGATTTGGTATGATGGGATTAGGTGGTACAGATGCCGAACTAGCTTTACGCTTAAACAATGGTATTCCTCCTAATGTTATTGATGATTTAGAATTGAAGGGTATTTCTCAGGATTTTGCCAGTTTAAAATGGACGGTACCTGTTGATGAAGATGACGATAAAGCTTCATTTTTTGAAATATATTATTCCACAGTTGATTTTGATGAATCAAATATTGATTTGGCCGCAAAAGTGCTAGTTAAAAATAATAACCAAGCTGGTCATGAGTTTTCTTATGAACTAGGTGGTTTAGAGGCTACAAGCGAATATTATTTTTCGGTAAAAGGCTTAGATCGATGGGGAAACGCCAGTGCGTTATCAAATAAAGTAGTTGGTACTACTAATGAGGGACCTGAAGTTGCCTATTCAGTGCCGGAAATAACTTTTAATATCGATGTTACTCAAGGAGCAGATGCAACGACCAATTTTGACTTACTTAACGTTGGTGAAGGTGTACTAAAATGGGAAGTTTCTGAACGTCACATAAAAAATACGGATACGTATTCTGTTGAGGCCTTTAATTACCCGCTTGTAAACTCTGCCTCAAAACTTCCAGAATTGCGATCAGCACCTATCGATACCTATGCTAGTTCGATAGTGCCGTATGCACAAAAACCAGTTGAAAATGATGATTTATATTATTTTCACCCTGATTATTTATCCGCTTCGATGGTGACTGTTGGAGATGTTGATCTTCAGTATACCAATTCAATGGCAACACGTTTTGAGTTAACTCGTGAACAAGGTTTTAATATGACTCACTTTGAATTTGCCTTGAATCTTCCCAATTATCCAGATACGCCATTGGATGGACCCGTTATTTTGGAATTGTATGAAGGCATTGAAATGGAAAGTGCTAAACGAATATATGCTCAGGAGTATGTTCCTGAAGCAGAGACCATATGGCATTTTGTAGAAATGACCGAACAAGTGTTTTTCGAGAGTGGTGATGTATTTTTTATGGTTATACATGTTCCTGCTAATAATCGTTATCCCTTAATGGCTTCGTGGGGTTACTATTCAGACTTTACAGATTTTCAGTTTTACAGTAATAATATGGGACAAACGTGGGATAATCTCGGTGAGGTGTTTAGTCCTGATTATGTCTGGGATGTAGCGGCTTGGAGTCGTTACGAACCACTTGAAACGTACCTTAAGTTATCTCCAAGAGAAGGTGTCGTTCAGGCCAATTCTGGTCAGGATATTCAGGTCGATCTTGATGCATCCAAATTAATTAATGGTGATTACCAGGCAACGCTTTCTTTCCTTACCAATGAAACAGGTAAAGAAATTAATCATTTACCGGTTAATTTTACCGTAACTGGTAATAAGCCAATACTCGAAAGTGAAAATGTACTTGAATTTGGAAATGTTTTTGTTGGCGAATCAACAGCAACAAGCATTGAAATTTCAAACAGTGGATTAGGTGCGTTTGCAGGTAACTCAACAATAGATGTGCAGATATCAAATCCTGATTTCCAGTTAACTCATAATGAACCTAGTATTATATATGCCCAGCGTAGCCAGACTTTATCATTCCGTTATTGGCCAAAAGTTGCAGGCGCAAGTAATTCCTTGGTAACCTTAACCGATAAGGATGGGAACCAATATAAATTTAATTTATTTGGAGTAGGTACTAATCCGCCGGTTGCAACAGTGGAACCAGCAGAGAATACCTTCTCTGATTTAAATTTAGGCGATGTGGTGAATGGATCGTTTACATTAAGAAATGATGGAGAATATCCATTAAAATACTATGTGCCGAAATTTGCTGATGGATCTAATTTGAATGGAAATAATACAGGACTGGTTCACCTTTTTGGTTATGCGGCAGGACAAGTTGAAGGTGATGAAACTACTAATGCATTTGACTGGGTTGATATTTCTTCAACTGGTATTGAGGTAGGGCAACAGTTTGCTAGCAATGCTAAAACAACATATATAGATGTACCTATTGGTTTTGACTTTCCATTTTTTGAGGAAAAGGAAGATACGGTATATATAACAAAACAAGGAGCATTAAGCTTTACTACCGATGGTTGGTTTAATTCTCAACCAGTTATGTATGGTAATTCAACACAAGCCAGTAAACTAATATGTGCCTACGGATTGGAAATGGATCTATCCAAGGGTGGTGCTATTTATTATCAGAAGTATCCGGATAGGATTGTGGTACAATACGATAAGATTCCAGCGGAATATTTGAATGAAGAATATGCCCTGCAATACACCAATGTCACTTTCCAAATCATCCTATTAATTAGTGGTGATATTGAAATTAATTATAAAGATTTAGGAACAATACCTTATGGCAAAAGTGCTTTGGGTTATCGTACTTCTATGCAAGTATCCATTTTTGATGAAGGATTGAATGATGGCATATTGCTGAATGGGTTTATTTCTCCTGATATTGATAATGGTGGAGCTTTTGAAAGTCGATTAATATCTGACATGCCACCAACAACCGGGTATATGATGTATTTCCGTTATCCAGGTCTTGGTTCGGTGCAAAGTGTGACCAATCCATTTGGAACATTACAAGTGGGAGAAAGTGTGCAGTTGGATTATGTGGTTGACACAAAAGATCTGTTTGTAGATGATTTTGTAGAGCGTATCAATGTGATTAGTAATGATCCGGTGACCAATCCTGCTGTGCATAGTATTAATTTGAATATTGTTTCTGGTGGTGATGTTGATTATCAGTATAATGTTGAAACGATAGAATTTGGGAATGTTTTTCAACGTGATGTTGTAATAAAAACCTTCGCCATTAGTAATGTTGGTAAAGCCATTGGAACAATTGAAAGCATCAGCTTCCAGAATGGAAACTACACAGCTGAAGGCTATTTACCTGTTGAGTTAAAACCAAACTCAAGGGTAGAGTACATCATCACCATCAATAGTGATGAGATAGGTAATAAAGACGATGTATTGATATTTACAGATAAACTTGGAAATACCTATCAAATTCCTGTCCATGGCAATGTAGTTGAAGCTCCAATAATATCCACTTCGATAAATGAATTGAGCGAAACATTGAATTTTGGGTCTAGTAAATCTTCTGTGTTATCTATTGATAATACAGGTAAAAACCCAATGAAAATCTCACCTGTTGGAAATGAGTGGCTATCAATTGTTGAGCAAGGCTACGCGGGTCAGACAGAAAATGTGGATTATCATGTCACCTTTGAAGAAATAGCTGGTTCAAGTTATGATAATTGGATAGATATTAGAGAAACCGGAAAGCGACTTGATCCGGGAGATATGTACGAAACAGATAAATTTTGGAGAGTAGAGAAATTACCATTTGAGTTCCCATTCTATGGCAACTTGCAAGATTCTGTTTATATTGGGTTTAATGGAATTATCATGTTTGAAAAAACAGATGAAGCCTTAACTTTTGGACCTCAAGATTTAATTCCAAGTGAAGACGCTCCCGATAATTTTATCGCACCCCTTTGGGGGCCTATAGGCCCGGCATGGTTAGAGATATATCCAACCACAGGGACTTACTATCAGGAATTTGATGACAAGGTAGTGATTCAATTTCAGGAATATGAGAATTTATTTGGCATGGGACATCCTGTCTCTTTTGAGCTAGTACTGTATGCCAATGGAAACATCAAATTTATGTACTACTTCCCATGGGAGGAAGCAACAACACAATGGTGTGTTGCGGGTATTGAAAATCCTGATGGCACTATCGGTCATGCGCCCTCACAATTTGTAGCTAATCTTATTAAGGATGGTTCGGTGATCACATTTGTTCCTGTTGAAGAATACGAGATAGACGCTAATTCAAGTAAGAGTTTTGAATTGACCTACGATGCAAGAAGCGTCTATGGTGGTGCTTATCAGGAAGATTTACTTTTAACAAATAACACACCTGATGCCCCTGATTATGCTCTGCCGGTAACAATGACAGTTATTGGAAATAAAAAGATAGAACTACGAGATAGTTTGAAACTAGGCGAGGTTTTTATTTATGATGAGGTGAATGAAGAAGATAATTCGACATCAGCCAGAGTTTATGATATGAACTTCACACTTGCCAATATAGGTACTGAGAAGATCTTTATCACACGAATGCGCTTACAGGAACGAGCAAGCGGTTTAACTGTTATGGGCGATCAGGATAAATATGGAACGTCTGGCGCTGAAGATCCATGGGTTGATCTTTCTCGTAAGAACTTAAATACCTATTTAAAACCTGAGAATAGCGAGACTTTTAATCTGAGAGTTAAGGCGACAATGCCAGAGAGCATAGTAGACACCGTTGTGGTATACTGCGACCTTGAGGGGGGCTTGTATAAGATTCCTGTTTCAGCATCTTACACCAATCCACCAGTGGTGAATATTCAGTCCGAAGGTCTTGAGATATTTACGAATAGCGAGGATGAAATTATTAACGAGTCTGTTGTATTGGATAATATAAAAGGTGAAGCCGATTTAACTTATGAGATTGACTTTGACTTTGTGCGAGCAACTGAGCCAAAGCCCAACTCGACAACATCAGCAGTAATTAACAATGCAAGTGATAATATCGTACCAGAAATAGCATCAATAACTATTGAAAGCAATCACCTGAAAAGCACCGAGGTTGAAGGTCTGGATACTGATGAATACAACAGAATACTCGAATATGAAACGGTAGACGAACCAACTGGAATGATTGGTTTTGGTGGAGGTGCTAGATTTTATGCTGCTACGGCCTATGATGCACCAGCTAGTGGTTTTAATTTAACACATGCCATGGCATGGATTGGCTGGGGTGAAACTTTGCAAGCCGATATCGAGGTTCTAATTTATGGTGGGGCCGAAAAATTATTAGATGCCACTTTATTGTATTCGCAAACTTATGAAATAAACGAGTCGGAAGCTAATACAGAAGGCGAATTCAGAATCTTCGAACTAGATCAGAACCTACTTTTCTATCCGAATGAAAAGTTCTTTGTGATGTTTAAATTTGATAAAGATTTAGCTTATCCACTGGGACATTTTGATGTTGAAGAACCAATAGTTGATCGCTATTATTTTGGAAATGATGAAACCATATTTGAACTAGTAGACGCTGGTTACGAAGATATGGGATGGATAATGAAAGCTGCCGAGAAGGATTATAAATCAAATATTTGGGCCATATTGGATTCTGAGAAAACAGGAACTATTGTTCCAGGTGAATCAAATCAACTTGATATGACCTTTATAGCAGAGTATGCTGAGCAAGGTATTAACATTGCTAATATGTTGGTGAAGAGTAACGATCCAGTTACACCAATTGATACATTAATTATTACTCTTAACCGTAACAAAGGGCCTCAGTTTACCGATGGTGACAATATTTATTATGCCATTAATGAAGCAGATGTTTTAGTGCATAATGTTGTTGCTATTGATGAAGAAGGTGATTCGTTCACTTTAGAATTAAAGGAAGAGTATGAGTATGTGACTGCTTCTTCAAATGATAATGCTTTGGAAGTCACTTTTGCGCCTGATTACGATGGAGCAGGTGTACATCAAATAGTAGTTGTTGGAACTGATTCATATGGTAATGAAAATAGTTTTATAATTGATGTAGCAGTATCAGATGTGAACAGAGCGCCAATCGAAAGTCCAGAGATTGGGAATCAATATTATATTCTTGAGACAGAAGAAAGCTACAATATAGATCTGTCAGAATACATTATTGATCCGGATGGTGATATGGTTTTATTCCAAATGGAACGGCAAGGGTCTGATATTGTTGATATCTACACTGGAGGAACTTCTACTATTAGTATGCAGACCAAGGCCTTGGGATCGGGAAGTATGAAAATTACTGCCTTTGATGAGTATGGTGAGAAATTAGAGACCAGCTTTAATGTTTTTGTTGATCACCGTACAGCTGTGGATAGTGAAGATTATAAATCATTCCTGGTTTATCCAAACCCAACCAATGGCCTTTTAAATATTGAGATGGAAGATGTTGACAATGCTAATGTGAAAGTTAGAATTAGTAATGCTTCTGGAATATTAGTGAAAGCATTTGAGCAGGAATTGCTGGGTGAACAAATGACAGTCAATTTGGAGTCGCTAGCGCAAGGTATTTATTTCTTAGAAGTGCAGAATGGAGAAGAGCTTAAAGTTCAAAAAATAACAAAAAAATAAGTGTCGGAAACTTATGCAAGCAAGAGCAATGTTAGTTCATTGCCTTGCTCCTAAAAAACTGATTTAAACAGAATACTATGAACAATTCAAAAAACAAATTCAACATGACAAATATCTCAAAGTGTTTGGGTTTGATAACTATGCTTCTTTTTTTGAGCTTGACAGCATCTTGCGAAAAAGAAGGTGATAAGGAAAGTCCGATTGCAAGTATTGAGACTCCTACAATTGGCCAGAAGTATTATCGAGGAGAAGTGATTTATTTAAATGCCCTATTTACCGACAATGAAGGTTTAGCGCGTTGTGAAATCTCCATGGCATCAACAAAATCGACTTATGGCTGGGATGATCCATGGATGCCTGAAACAGATGTGATTCAATTAAGTGGGCAGAAACAACAAATTGAGCAATACTTAGTGTTTAACGGACCTATCCCATTGGACATCATGTCATCGGCATATGTCATTAATATAAGAGTATTTGATGGAGCCGGCAATATGACTCATTACTCTAGAAATATAGAAATTGAATAATTTAAAATAGTTTTCCTATCGTCTGAAAAACTAAATAATTGTGGTGCTCTTCGTTTCTTAACAGAGAGCCCACTCCCTAAAATCACAGACGGGACGTTTTATGTTAAGTAACACTTTTATTAACCAAAATAGATTACACATGAAAAGATTTACCTTTTTATTAACTGCACTTTTAACCATTAGCTCTGCGATTAACGCGCAGCGTGTTCCGGAGCAGAATGCTTTTTTAGTTCATACATTTAGCGGCACTGTTTCTTCGGCACAGGCTTATGAAGATGGTGTTATGTGGATTGGGAATGATGGAACAAACGATGTTATTGGATACTCTTCTGATGGTATCTCTTTTTCAACGCTTGAAAACTTAGAGGATGGCAGCGCCTCAAGATTAAGCACCTGGTCAGGATCAGGCCTTGGCTTCTTTTATGGAAACAAGACTAGCGATGGAGCTGGTATTGATCTTAGAGTCAATGATAATGGTACGGGACGTTTATTGTGGGATCAGAGTGATGGTCACGACCCTTCCTTTCCAGCATTGACAAATGTACTTAGGGTAGATCAAGGTTCGGATGGCTATCGATACTATTATATCGCCCAAGGTATTTTAGATAATATTACAGGTTATGAAGCTACTATCTATGAAACCGACGGTACTGATTTCGGCACGATTGAGGTGGAGAAAGAATTAACTAATGCCAATCCTTTTGATCCTAATCAGCGAATTTCTGTGAAACTAAGTCAACGTAATGCAGCGGGTATTCTTGATGGGGTAATGTTTAATGATAAATTGCATTTTATAACAGGGACGGAAGCTACAAATGGCATGTATTCTTCATTGTGTTATATCGACTATGATTCCAATGGATCCACGGTGAGATTCTTAGCTAAAGGAGATAATGAGGTATTGGAATGGTCAAATTTAGTTGCTACAGATACTTACCTGTACACATCCTTTTGGTATGATAATAACGGAATTGGTGAGCGTGGTGGAATGCAAGCAATAGATGCTGCAGGACAAGTGAGTATTGTAAACAATGGATCAGTGTTAACCTTTACCAACGACAAACCAATTGTAGCTAACAATAAGGTATATGCCATTACAGAGGCAAGTTTTAGTGGAGTAAAGAAATTAGCGGTGATTAATTCCCCGACGGATGTAGATATATATCATATCAATGCCGAAGCAGAAACAGATAATGTCTCTAATCTGGTTGTTAGTGGTAATAAGTTGTATTTCTGGGCAAGTCAGACAGGAAGTGATAAATATTATTTATACGTACTTCGTTTAGATCAAGATGGAGCACAGCCAGTAGAAGCAAGCTCTGTGTATGAGGGGCAGGATATTACAGCCATGGTTGCATTGGAGGATGGTAGCGTAGCTTATTCTCACTTGAATTCGCTTGGATCTGCTGCAAGTGTTACGGAAGGTTTTAATGGAACTGCTTATGCTGCTGTGGATGAAGATAAAATAGACTATACATTTACCTACTCTTGGAATGGTGAAATTGTTGAAATTATTGCTCAGGGAAATGAGTTGTTTTATTTTGTTGAAACTACGGATGAGGTAACAAGTGATCCGAAAGTAAAAATATATCAATTAAGCCATGTGCCTGCTGAAGCGACTAAACCGAGCCCACTTCCTACAACAACTTTTTATCGAGGTAACTATATCTTTAATGTCACGGATTCAGAAACAAGTAATCCTATTGAAGGTGCAAGTGTTACGATTCGTCAGAAAGCGTTGTTACTAGATGAAATGAGTGCATCAACCAATACCAGTGGTCAAGCATTCTATGCATGGAAACCAATAACGTATTATCATTTCACGGTAAGTGCTGTTGGATATGAAACAGTTGAGTATGATGAATGGGCTACCATATGGATGCCAGATGAGCTATATAATGCATTTGGAACAAGAGATGTGCAGCTAACACCAGATGGATCGACTGCTATCGGTGATATTGCAGAAGGGGCTATTCAACTTTATCCGAATCCTGTAAGTGATATTATTAATCTGAAATCTGATATCTCTATTACTTCTGTTGAATTATACAGCTTAGCAGGAAATAAAGTGATGGAAGTTCGTAATCAAAATATTTCCTCAATAGATGTTGCAAATATTCCTGCAGGTATTTATGTCGTAATCGTTACCGATACGAATGGAAGAAGAGAAACAATAAAGGTAACAAAGCACTAGGACTAGCCTATTCTAGTAGTCGCAAAATACATTAGGCTAAAGGTTTAGATTTTAATTGCTAGGATCAACCGTGTTCAACGGAGCACGGTTGTTTTAAAAGTTCGCTTCATTCACTGCAAGGTATTAATACATGCGGCTTAGATATTAACATGTCTAATTTAAAGTAGTAAATCTTAATTAAAAGGGGTTAATAAAAGTTAGGATAACACTTTAATTGTATAGAAGTCATAAAATTAAGATCAATTAGAAATCAAGATAATAGTCAACAAATTAAATTATTTTCTATGAAGACATTTTTCATGGCACTGTTATTACTGTGTGTTAGTGTTGGTAGCCTTTTGGCTCAATCACGGAACATATCAGGAACAGTTACCGGTAAAACAGACGGTATTCCAATACCCGGGGTTTCTGTGTTTGTGAAAGGAACGACAGTCGGGACTATTACAATGCCTGATGGTACATACAGTCTTAGTGTACCAGAGGAATCAGAAATTATAGTGTTCTCATTTGTCGGAATGATTGCACAAGAAGTATCCATTGGTGACCAGCAAGTGATCAATGTAGCACTCGAAGATGAATCAATTGGAGTAGAGGAGGTTGTTGTAACGGCTTATGGTAGCAAGGGGAAGGTAGGTCTTAAAGGTGCTATTTCAAATGTTTCAGCTAAGGAGTTAGATCAGGTGCCAGTAGCCACTTTTGATCAAATGTTGCAAGGTAAAACTACCGGACTAAGTATTGCGTCTGGTTCGGGGCAGCCAGGGTCCAGTAGTACCAAAGTTCGAATTAGAGGTAACTCTTCCATCATGGGTAATAATGAACCCTTGTATATCATGGATGGTGTACCCATCGAAGCTGGTGTTTTTGCTACCTTAAATGCGAATGATTTTGCCAGCATTAGTGTACTAAAAGATGCATCGGCTACTTCTATTTATGGTTCGCGTGCTTCAAACGGTGTTATTCTAATTACTTCAAAGCGCGGTAGCGAAGGTAAAACAACAGTTAATTACCGTTACCAAAGTGGGTGGTCGTACAAAACTCAGGATAAATTCGATATGATGAATTCTTCTGAGAAATTGTGGTTTGAAGAACTAGCTAAGAAAGGGCCAGGTTGGGATTTGAGTCCTTTAAATCCAAATAATCAAGGTTTAAGTTCCAGTCTATTAGCTGCACACGAACAAGAATTAAATCGCCTTCGTGGTATTGATACAAATTGGAGTGATGAGTTTTTTCGTACAGGTAAAACGCAAAGCCACGAAGTGAATCTTTCAGGTGGTACTGCCAAGACGAAATTTTATATGTCCTTCCAGAATTTTGATCAGGAAGGTATTGCCAATCGTTCGGATTTAAAACGTAAAGTGGGACGTTTAAATTTGGATCACGCCATTACTGACAAAATAAGAGTAGGTGTTTCTACCAACGGTGGATATTCAAAATCGAACCGAATAAATAGTGAAAACAATACTTCACTCGCCAATCCTTTCGCAGCTGTTTATTTGGCCAATCCATGGGAAGAGCCTTATGATGCTAATGGTAATCCAATGCCAGGAGGAGAGTATAAATACCCTTCGAACGACGAACGTAATAATGCTAATGGCAATGATTATCAGAATTTTGATATGCCTGGTGTAAATGCTTTGGATCTTCAAAGGTATTCGACCAATGTATCGGAAGAAACAAAGGCCAATGTAGCAGCTTATGCCGAAATTGATATTATTGATGGTTTAACTTTTAAAACACAATATGGATTCGATTATCGTGTCTCTACCTACGAATCGTGGGTGAGTCCAGAGGCTTGGTCATCAATTAAAATAAAACGAGACAATCCAGATGATCCGTCACGTGATGGATGGATTTCAGAGGCTTACAGAAGGAATTTTGAGGCGACTTTTACCAATACTTTAGACTATAAAAAGCAAATAGGTGAAAAGCATATCGTGGGAGCCTTATTAGGTAGCGAATATGTCAATAATAAATACAATGGTTTTGGCTTTACAGCTTATGGCTTAGATCCAAAGTTGCCGCAAACGCCAGCTGCAAGTTCGCCAGGTAATATTGAAAATAATTTTATCCCATTAACCAATGGGTTTAAAACCGAACGGGCACTCTACTCCTTATTTTCTATTTTCAACTATACCTACAACGAACGTTATACCTTAACGGGTAGTTTGCGTCGCGATGGATCCTCTGCTTTTGGAGCCAATAATAAATTTGCCATACTATACTCCATTGGAGGTATCTGGGACATTAAACGTGAATCGTTTATGGATGGCGCTACATGGGTAAATAACCTTAAGTTGCGTGCCTCCTATGGAACAACAGGTAACCAAGGCGGTATTGGTAATTTTGAAGCCATGACACTTTGGGGCAATACTTACTATAACGGCGAAACAGGTTATGGACTTGCTCAAGCGGGCGATCCTGATATCAAATGGGAAATTGGTCAAAAATTCAATGTAGGTATCGATTACAACCTATTCAGTAATCGCTTGAATGGTGCCTTTGAAGTGTATAATAACATTACCTCTGATTTGTTTATTTATCAGAACTTTTCGCACACCAGTGGAATTCAAGGTAAAAATGTGAATGCGGGTAAAATGCGCAACCGTGGTGTTGAAGCATTAATTAACTACGATATTATCCGCAATAATAAATGGCTGTGGAGTATTGGGGTAAACTTGTCGTACAACGAGAATGAAATATTAGATCTTGGTCAGGTGAATGAATTTGAGCAAGGTACATCAATTGTACGTGTTGGCTTACCGCTTAATTCACACTATTATGTGAAATGGGCAGGTGTGAATCCTGTAAATGGTGAACCTTTGTATTATACCAAAGATGGAGACGTTACCAATAATTTTAATGCCAACGATGCTGTGGCTGAATTTGGAACTTCAGAAGCGCCATTCACTGGTGGATTTAATACTTCTGTAAGTTATAAAGGAATTGAATTGAGAGCTGAATTTGCTTTCGCACATGGTTATTCACGTTCCAATAATCAGATCTTCTTTCAAGAGAATCCCAATTTCGCTCAATACAACATGTCGCGCAAAATGCTAGACATCTGGCAGCAGCCTGGTGATATTACCGACATTCAAGCTATAGGAACCGAACGACAATTCTCTTCTAAGGACGTGCATGATGCCTCCTTTCTGCGTTTCCGAAATATGACAGTGGCCTACAACTTACCTACGCATATTCTTAAAAAAACGGGTTTTATTCAGGCATTACGCGTGTATGGGCAAGGTCAAAACTTATTTGTTTGGACTGATTGGACCGGTTTTGATCCGGAGGATAATAATAACATCGCACAATACGAATATCCTTCTTCAAGAACATTTACAGTTGGACTGGATATAACCTTTTAATTCAAGTAGAAATGAAGAATATAACTAGTAATATAATAATGATTGGGTTAGTTCTGGTTTTGTCGGGATGCGACAATTACCTTGATATAACTCCAACCGATTCCATCGATGACTCAAAGGCTTTTGAAACCATTGAGGATCTTGAAAAAGGAATGATAGGTGTTTATGCCATGCTGGGCAATAGCTCTGCTGTTGCATTAAGCTCACGTGGTGGAGATGATGTACGCTTGTCGTCACAAAACAGAGGGCAAGGTATACAAGTACATAACTGGACTTACAATGCAGGTACTAGTGATGTTGGTGCTTATTGGACGCAGATGTATTTTGCTATCGACCGGGCAAACCGTATGCTTGCTGTAGCTAAACAGTTTGATGCTGAAGATGACATTGTCATTCGTGTTAGAGGTGAAGCTTTATTTGTAAGGGCTTGGGCACATTTTGAATTAGCATATGTGTATTGTAAAAATTACGATGCTGCTGATCCTAAGGGTTTGCCTTATATGAAAGAGTCAGTAATTTCTTTACCTGCCCGTTTGTCACAAGGTGTCGTTTTTCAGAATATACTAGATGACTTGTCTGCTTCTCTTCCTTTGTTGTCAGGAATTGATAGGGGAAGTAAATACATTTCGGAAAATGCAATTTACGCACTCAGAGCTCGTATCGCTTTACATATGCGCAATTGGGATGATGCCATTCTATATTCAAGTAAAGTAATTGATGAGTCGGGTATTCGTATTGCCACAATTGAAGAAATAGGAAGTGTATGGGATGATGAGAACGCTGATGGTGTTGAAGTCATATTTAAAATGGCAAGAAGCATTGGTGAAGGTAATTTGGGGGATATATTCACCGATAGTAGCAATGGGGATATTTATTTCTCTCCAGGTACAGATTTGATGGCACAATACGACACAGATGATGTGCGACACAGTGTTTATTTTGGAGTAGATGCTAGTGGAAACGATGTTGTTGCCAAGCACAACGGTCGTCCAGATCAGCCTGCTAACCTTGTGGATGTGAAAGTTTTTAGAGTTTCTGAAATGTATCTGTTGCGTTGCGAAGCATATGCTGAAAAGAGCATGTGGGATGAGTCGATGGCTGATATTAATCTACTTCGTGAAAACAGAATAACATCACCTGAAGAGGTATTGTATGGAACACGTGATAACGCCTTAAAAGCCATTCGTGAAGAACGCCGCCGTGAATTAGCTTACGAGGGCTTCCGGTTTTTTGACTTGAAACGATGGGGCCTTCCCATTGAACGCACGCCTGAGGACTCTGAATTAGCATCAAATGACAAGTTGCCAGCTGGTAATTATCGTTTTGTTATGCCAATTCCACAAGCAGAAATATTTGCCAACACCAACATGAAGCAGAACGATGGTTATGAAAACAATTAATGTCTTAGCTATGAAAGTATTTAAAATAAAGATAGGCTTGTTCCTAGGTTTTGTTGCACTTATGCTTCAGGGCTGTGAAACGGAATCAGCCTTATACGATGGTCCGGATCTAGTTCATTTTTCAGAAGTGAGCAGCCAAATGGTGATTAAGGAGCGCGAAGAGAACAAGGCGACCATAACGGTTGGTTCAACAACTGTTAGTTCGGTTGATCGTACTTATACAATTAAGATTTTGACCGACGAATCAACGGCTACCGAAGGGGGCGATTTTCAGCTGTCGAGCAACACAGTAACTATACCAGCGGGTAAAGTCATTTCTACCTTTGATGTGATTGGTTTATACGACGGAGCATCTTCTGATGGAACCACATTAAAATTAACAATTGCAGATGCTTCTGCCGGACAACTGGCGAATTTTAATAACCAATATACCATTGATCTATTTAAGTTCTGCTCCTTTGAGCGAGATGCTTTTATTGGTACTTATCATGCTTATGAGCATTCGTACTGGGGCGAATTCGAGTATGATATTCATACCCAAGCAGGATCTGCAGCATCAGTTCGCGCCGATGGTTTTTGGGGGGTATATGGCAGTAGTATAGAGATCGTTTTTGATGCCTATGGGGCAACATGTAGTATTCCAGAGCAATTTCTGTTTACTAGTTCTGAATATGGTGTCGTTCACATTCGCAGTTTTGAGGATGGAACAATCAATTCATGCAATGGAACCATCGAAGGTCTGTCATATTACATATTTGATTCAGAAACCATGACACTTTGGGATATCTGTACCATCGATATGTACCTGAAAGACGATGCTAATGTTTCATCAACGATGACAAATTCAGAAAGCAATAATCGGCCATGGAAAGCTATTGATGTAGAAATGAAAAAATAAAAAATTTGGTTTGGTAAGAGGTCAGAGTTTAGAGGGACTCTTCAAACGAGAAGAGCCCTTCTAACTATCTCAACTACCAAGCTTATAATATCACCTTTTATTAACTAAAAATTATACACATGAAAAGATTTACAATGTTTTTAATGGCCACACTACTTGCTATTGGCAGCATGGTGGGGCAAAATACTGTAGGTTTTACAGTTACTGATGGAACAGATCCAATTGAAGGTGCCTCAATTACGTTCAACAGCGAAACTTTGGCAACAGATGTTAATGGTTTGGTAGAATTTTTAAACGTGAGCGATGGCGTTGATTTACCATATACAGTTACTGCAACAGGATTTACATCAGCTAATGGATTGGTTACCGTTGCCGGAGCCAGACTAGATGTACCTACTATAGTTATGAACCCGGTAAAGGCCTTTGCGTTTGTTGTATACGATTCATCTATCCCAGCTGGCCCAATGGGCGGCAACGAGTTAGATGGCGCAACAGTTGAATTAACTGACGGTGT
>NZ_JBNGOY010000046.1:0-47459 GCF_050589805.1 Carboxylicivirga fragile
GGGGTCTAATTTGAAATAAAAAACCAAACGCCCAATAAATGGGCGCTGTAGAAGAGAATTTTATGAATCCCGACTTTAGTCGGTTAATAGTGATTTTCATAATAAACCACAGCCTTAATCTGGTTCTATTACGTTTTATTATAATCCGTTAATTCTTGATTTACTTAGACAAGATATTATAAATCTCTTGTCTAAGTAAATCATTTCCGACAATTCTTTCAAAGTCCGAATCTGCTTCAAATATGGAAAGTAGTTTATCAATTACTTCTAAGTTCTTGTTTTCTATTTCTTCTTGCAAAGCTTTTAATCTAAAGTAAAAGTGCTCGGCTGAGTTAAAGTTTAAAGTTGGTCTACTATGAATATTATTAGAAATACATACTGCTTCTTTTAGTCTTTTGTTTAATAGATTTAAAAGATTTAATCCAATAAATAATTCCCCAATTAATTAAACCAAGAGCCCAATATACTGGATATTTAAGCCCTAAATAAAAAGTATTGAATCCGTCAACCACACCGTTGTTCTGATTTATACTATTCACCTCTAGTATTGATGAGAAATATGGAAATAAAAATAGGTAAGAAGGAAATGCTAAATTTTTAACAATTGAACTAAATCTTGATTCTTTTATCCTAGTTAAGGATAAGATGTTTGCTAATAAAGTTATAGCAATTATTAAAATGTCATATTTACCCAACAGCATTCCTTATTTTTTATACAATTGTTCTTGTTTAGAGGGTTGTAATTAGTAGACCAATCACAGATGCTTAAAAAATCCTTTTAGAGATCCTATTTCTCAAGCCAGTACTAAAATAGTGTTTTTAGTTAGACAGATGGATTTATGGTGAGGAATTTTTACAATGGAAATTTTTGTACAAAAAACGCTTCTCCCGATTTCTCAAGAGAAGCGTTACTCGTTAATTTACCTGTTTTCTAGTTTTCTAAAAGTCTATTATCTAATCTAATAAATCATACCGCTCCTTGCGATAACATGGCGTCAGCAACTTTAACAAAGCCGCCAATGTTAGCACCATCAACGTAATTAATGAATTCATTGTCCTTGGTGCCGTATTGTACGCAGGTTTCGTGAATGCTACGCATAATATTTTGTAAGCGATTGTCCACTTCTTCGCGCGACCACCCTATACGCATACTGTTCTGGGTCATTTCTAAACCCGATACGGCTACACCACCAGCGTTGGCTGCTTTTCCCGGGCCAAAGAGTATGCGCTTATCCAGGAACACCTGAATAGCTTCAGGCGTAGATGGCATGTTGGCACCTTCCGATACGCACATGCATCCATTCGAAACTAAGGTAATGGCTTCTACTTCGTTAATCTCGTTTTGTGTGGCACTAGGCAGGGCAATGTCTGCTTTTTCACCCCAAGGTCTTTCGTTTTCTACATACTTTACCTTGTATTTATCTGCATATTCACTGATGCGACCACGTTTAATATTTTTCAGATACATCACGAATTTTAGCTTTTCATCGTCGATACCATCCTTATCGTAAATGTATCCGCTTGAATCGCTCAGGGTTACTACCTTGCCACCTAATTCGTTTACTTTCTGAACAGTGAATTGTGCTACATTACCAGCTCCCGAAACCAATACGGTTTTTCCTTCAAATGTCTCACCACGTGTTTTTAGCATTTCGCGGGCAAAGTAAACATTACCATAACCCGTGGCCTCTGGTCGTATTACACTACCGCCGTAATTGAGGCCTTTGCCAGTAAGTACGCCCGTAAATTCATTTCTTATGCGCTTGTACTGGCCAAAGAGGAAACCTATTTCGCGTCCTCCTACGCCAATATCACCAGCAGGCACATCGGTATTTGGCCCAATGTGGCGATACAATTCTGTCATAAAGCTTTGGCAGAAACGCATCACTTCATTGTCAGATTTGCCTTTGGGGTCAAAATCACTACCGCCTTTACCACCTCCCATAGGCAGGGTTGTTAAGCTATTTTTAAATAC
The DNA here is from genome assembly GCF_050589805.1 of Carboxylicivirga fragile. NCBI lineage: Bacteria > Pseudomonadati > Bacteroidota > Bacteroidia > Marinilabiliales > Marinilabiliaceae > Carboxylicivirga > Carboxylicivirga fragile. The sequence continues at coordinate 1,976 of NZ_JBNGOY010000046.1, forward strand.
TTGTTCGAAAGCCAAAAACTTGAGAATACCTAGGTTGACTGTTGGGTGAAAACGTAAGCCACCTTTGTAAGGTCCAATGGCACTATTCATTTCAATGCGAAAACCACGGTTAACGCACATGTCGCCTTTGTCGTTAACCCAAGGCACCCGAAACATAATGATACGCTCAGGTTCAACAATACGTTCAAGCACACGGGCATGTTTGTATTTGGGGTTTTCATCAAGGAAGGTGTTTAAAGACTCAACAACTTCGTGTACTGCCTGATGGAATTCAGGTTCAGCAGGATTCTTAGCCATTAAATCGGCCATAAAGGCATTGATGCCTAATGAAGAAGTGTGTGACATACAACTAGCTTTTTAAAATTGATTTGTTAACTGAGTTTTATATTGAGTAATCTAAATTCTGATACTACAAACACATTATTTCTCAAGCGTAATTATCAACCAACTAGCACATAGGTTTCATCCCCCAATTACAAAGAAAAGTTAAGTAAATACTTATAAAGAATCCATCTTTATAAGACGAAAAAATACATCTTATTTTATTAAACGTTTTTTCGTATCTTTTTATCATTAAACTAAGCTTCTATGCAAAAGGATTGGCGCAATTTAAGTGGGATGAATTCCAATAATTCAGCTTTGGTATTGGATGTGCTAAACGACTTGCAAAATATTCTTCTGCAAGAGAATCCCATTGATGAAACACTGGAAGAAGTTTTAGAGATATTACCCAAGGGTTTAAGTCAACCTGAGTTGATATGTGCGCGTATTAAATATCGTAATTTTGTCTTTTGTACCGATAATTTTAAAGAAACCATTTGGGGTTTGACCGAACGATTTACTACAATTGATGACGAAAAAGGTGTCATTGATCTATTCTATATTAGTGAGCAGGACGAACGTGATGAAGGGCCTTTCTTGAGGAGCGAACGATTATTGATATATCAGGTCGTACGTATCTTAGCTGGATACATCAATCGCATAGTAGGCGAGCGAAACCATTCCGAATCATTGGAACGGTTGAAGGAGTTATCGACTATTAACAGAACGACCCGCATTATTAACCAAGGGAAAACAATAGATGATGTTTTGCAACAAATAGCTTTTGTATTGCCATCGGGTTGGCAATATCCTGAGTTTGCTGTTGCACGAATAGCGTATGGCGACAAAGCTTTTTGTAGCGAATATTTTAATGAGTCGGTTTGGGTGCAAACACAACGCTTTCAAACCAGCGATGGTACAATGGGTTCCATTGATGTGTATTATACGCGCGATTTTTCCTATTTTTCAGGCGATCCCTTCTTAAACGAAGAAAGGGATTTGTTAATGAACATTACTCGTTTGGTTACTGATTTCATAAATACTCAATTGGCACAAGATGAGAAGATGGAGCGGCAGGAGCGGGTGAAGGAGTTGAAAACCATCAATGAAACATCGCGTGTGATTGGCTTGCAGATGCCAATTGCCTACACCTTAAGTCATATTGCTGAGCTCATACCTAAAGGCATGCAACACCCTGAATATTCTGTGGCTCGTATTGCTTTTAACGAGGATGAATACATCAGTCCCAGTTTTGTTGAAACACCTTGGTTGCTGCGTCATAAGTTTGAGACCATCAATGGCAAGCAAGGTACCATCGAAATATTCTATCTAAAGGAACTTGCCAAAACACAGGAAGAGCTTTTTTTGAATGAGGAAAACGATTTGATAGCCAATATTGGAAACCTGGTGGTTGGTTATTTGAATAGCATGGAGGCTCGCCAGTTGATGGATAAGGTAAGGCGACCTTTAACGGAGTTACATCAGCCTAAAAAAAGTAGTGAGCAAGCAGCAAGTGCGAAACAAAGTAAACATTTGCTGCAGAATTTTATGCACAAGAATAATGCAGCACGCGATATTTATCACGATTTAATGCCCTTTAGAGTGAAAGAGATATTGCTGGTTGCCAACCTTTACGATGCCTATGCTATCGAGAATGAAGGCCGTTTTACCGAGCAGGTGATGGGTGGTTTTCATCAGTTACACTTATCATCATTGCCCCGTGTAACAGGAGTTACCACCTATGAGGAAGCCATCGAAAAATTAAATGAGAAGCATTTTGATTTGATTATTGTGATGGTCGGAGTTGAGAAGAAGTCCCCACTTAATTTAAGTAAGATGGTGAAGAAGGAGTTTCCTTACATTCCTATTTTCATGCTCTTAAACAATGATAAGGATATTCCATATTTTCAGGCCAGGCAGCGGGAACTTGGTGTTTTAGATGAGTTATTTGTTTGGAATGGCGATCCAAAAGTGTTTTCATCCATGGTGTTCCATTTGGAGGATAAGGTAAATGTAGAGAATGATACGGAGATTGGTTTGGCTCGGGTCATCCTATTGGTTGAAGACTCTGTCCGTTATTATTCAAAGTACATGCCGCTGCTTTATGCCAGTGTACTTGAACAAACGCATCGTCTGATTGACGATGTACAGGGCGATGAGTTGTATGCGGTATTGCGTTTGCGTGCGCGACCAAAGGTATTATTAGCCCGTAATTATGAGGAGGCACTTGATATATTTAAAAAGTACAAAGACTATTTGCTGTGTTTAATATCCGATGTGGAGTTTTCGCAGAATGGTATTATGAATGCTAATGCAGGCTTTGAGCTGGTTAACTATGCCAAGGAGCAAATAAAGGATTTACCAGTTATTTTGCAGAGTTCTAAAATTGAGTATTCGCAGGATGCCTACGAGCTGAAAACCGTCTTCATCAACAAGTACAGCGATAGTTTAATTCAGGATATAAAAACTTTTATAAGTCATTATCTAGGTTTTGGTAATTTTGTTTATAAAGATGCCAATGGTCGTAATATTGCCATTGCACGAAACCTTAAGGAGTTTGAGCAGAACCTACGTAAGGTGCCTATCCAGTCCATTGTTTATCATGCTAAGAAAAACCATTTCTCACTGTGGTTAATGGCACGTGGAGAAATAAAGATTGCGAAAATGATTGCGCCTTATCGCATTACTGATTTCGAAAATGCAGAGGAAATCAGAAGCTATCTTCTAAATATTGTTAGAAGTCACCGCGAGGAGAAGAGTCAGGGCAAGGTGATTGATTTTGATGAGGTGGATACTGTTGACGACAGTAATATCATAAGTTTATCTGGTGGTTCGCTGGGTGGTAAAGGGCGTGGATTATCTTTTATCAACACACTCTTATATAATTTCGATTTTGCCAATCACGTGCCGGGTATCAACATACATACACCCCGCACAACGGTTATTGGCACCGATGAATTTGAGTTATTCATGGAGCGTAATAACTTTCACGAATTGGTTTTTCGTGAGTTGAGCTACCATCAAATTAAGAAGATGTTTCTTGCGGGTGAATTATCGCAATCGTTGGTTTATCGCTTGAAACGTCTGTTGACCATTTTTACTTCGCCCATAGCGGTGCGTTCATCTGGTTTATTGGAGGATAGTCAGAAACAGCCTTTTGCAGGTGTATTCGAAACGTATATTCTTCCCAATAACCATAAGAATGCCGAAAAACGATTGAAGCAATTGTGTGAGGCTGTCAAGTTGGTATTTGCATCCGTTTTTAGTGAAACGGCCAGAGCTTTTACCGAGGCTGTTGACTTTAAGATTGAAGAAGAGAAGATGGCGGTGGTGATACAAGAAGCGGTTGGTCAGAAGCACGACAATGTGTTTTATCCGCACATTAGTGGAGTGGCTCAATCTTACAATTACTACTCTTTTGGTCACATGAATCCCGAAGATGGTTTTGCCGTGTTAGCATTGGGTTTTGGTAAGTATGTGGTAGACGGTGAAAAAGTGCTACGTTTTTGTCCTATTTATCCTGACTTGGAGAATAACTCGGCCAAGGATCAGTTGAAGAATTCGCAAACCGAGTTTATAGCGGTTGATTTAAATAAGCAGGATCTAAACCTATTGGAAGGAGATACGGCTGGTTTGGTTCGCCTCGATTGCATGGATGCAGAGATGCACGGAACACTTAGGCATCTGGCTTCGGTCTATAATCCCGATAACCAAACTATTCAGCCCGGTTTGGAGCAGGCGGGTCCACGAATCCTTAATTTTGCCGATATTCTTAAGTATAACTACGTACCTTTAGCCAAGACTATAGAAGTGGTGTTGGATGTGGTGAAGGAAGCAATGGGCTCGCCAGTTGAGATAGAATTTGCAGTTGACTTAAAAAATGATAGTAAAGGAAGAGCTACCTTTTATTTGCTGCAAATAAAGCCCTTGTTGGGTGGTTCTCAGAACTATTCAATCAATAGTAGTAGCATCGATGAGGACAAAGTGATTCTAAAATCATTGCAAAGTATGGGCAATGGCAAGAACAAAACCATCAGTGACATTATTTATATAGATGTAGATCGTTTTGATAAAGCACAAACGCGTGCGATGGCAGCTGAAATTGAACAGCTCAATACAAAGATGAAGGCGCAGAATCGACGTTATATACTAATAGGACCAGGTAGATGGGGCACACGTGATCCGTGGATTGGAATTCCGGTAGCCTGGCCAAGTATATCGCATGCGCAAATGATTGTAGAAACCGATTTACAAGGGTTCCCACTGGAAGCATCCGGAGGTTCCCATTTCTTTCATAATGTTACATCTATGCAGGTGGGTTATTGTTCGGTTCAACAGGGTGTGAAGGAAGCAAAGGTGGATTGGGAAGTATTGGATCAACAAGAAGTGGTTGAACAAACAAGTTTCTTTAAACATATTCGTTTTAAGAAACCTTTGGTGATAAGAATGGATGGCCGCAGACGTAAGGCCATTGTTACATACAACGAAGAGCAATAGTGTGAGAATTGGAATGAAATTAAAGTGAAGCTTGCTCTTGAGATTTGAAGATAGAATATGGATAAAGAAATTATAGACTTTAGGCAGACGAATTTTTTTGCAGAAACACAGTTTAATCGTTTGATGCAACGACGCATTCATAAGGTGCTACTTATTTGTAGTGGTTACGATGCCTTTATGTTGGATGAGGATGGTCGCATCGACGAGCAGATATTTAATGAGTATGTGTCTTTGAACTTGCGTTATCCGCCTCAATTTATCCAGGTGAAGTCGGCCGAAGAAGCTTTTCAGGTGCTTGAAGAAGAAAATATTGATCTTATTATTACCATGCTTAGTGTGGGCGGAATGGATCCCTTTTTGATGGCCAAGGAAGTAAAGCAAAGTAATAGTAGCATACCAATTGTGGTACTTACGCCTTTTTCGCGCGAAGTATCCATGCGTATGCGAAAAGAGGATACCAGTGCCATTGATTATATTTTTTGTTGGTTGGGTAATGCCGACATCATGCTTGCCATTATTAAATTGATCGAGGATGAAATGAATGTGGCGCATGATGTGGCTGAGGTTGGTGTGCAAAGTATCCTTTTGATTGAGGATTCGGTGCGTTTCTACTCGAGTTACCTGCCCTTGATTTATCGTATCATATTAAAGCAAGCTAAGATGTTCATGGACGAAGGTCTGAATGAGCACCAGAAGATGATGCGCATGCGTGGGCGACCAAAAATATTATTGGCCCGTACTTATGAGGAGGCTATTGATTTGTACGAAAAGTACGAGGATAATTTACTTGGTATTATTTCAGATGTGTCGTACGACAAAGAAGGAAAAAAAGATACGGAAGCAGGTATTAAGCTGGCTCGAATGGTGAAGAAGCGTAACCCGTACATGCCCTTTTTATTACAGTCATCAAACCGTAGTTTAGAGACTGTTGCAAAAGAGTTGAAGGTGGGTTTTGTATACAAGCATTCGTCCTCTTTATTACGTCGTCTAAAGGAGTTTATCAATACCTATATGGCCTTTGGCGATTTTATCTTCATCGATCCCACTACAGGACATGAGGTAGGGCGGGTAAGTAACCTTAAGGAATTACAAGAGCGTTTGTTTCAAATACCTGACGAGTCCTTGTTTTACCATTTTAAGCGCGATCATATTTCCAAGTGGCTTAATGCACGTGCCCTATTTGCTGTGGCCATGGTTGTGAAATACCTCAAGGTTGAAGATTTTGGTGATTTAGATTCTACCAAGCACTTTCTGTTTGATACCATAGCTAACTTTCGTTACAGTAAAGGAAAGGGAATCATTGCCAAGTTTTACCGCGATAAATTCGATGAGTATTTAACTTTTACCCGCATTGGCGATGGTACCATTGGCGGTAAAGCTCGTGGTTTGGCTTTTTTAAATCTATTGATTAAGAAACATCCTGAACTTAATTCGTTTAAAGATGTGGTGGTGACCATTCCCCGCACAGTTGTGCTTAGTACGGATATATTTGATGAGTTCATGGAATTTAACAAGCTATATCCCATTGCACTTTCCGAAGCATCGGATGAGGAAATAATGGAAGCCTTTGTGGCTGCTCATTTGCCCGAGCGAATCCACGGTGATATGTTTAAGTTCATGTCCATTGTAAAAGGGCCTATCGCCATTCGTTCGTCCAGCGTTTTGGAAGATAGCCACTATCAGCCCTTTGCTGGAATTTACTCCACCTACATGATACCCAAGGGGCCAGACGAAAGTGTGGTGCTTACCCAATTGTGTGATGCTATCAAATGTGTTTATGCATCTGCTTTTTTCAATTCGAGTAAGCGATACATGGAGGCTACCATGAATGTAATTGATGAGGAGCGCATGGGTATTGTGCTTCAAGAAGTAGTTGGGCAGCAGCATGGCGATTTGTTTTATCCAACATTTTCGGGAGTAGGACGATCAGTCAATTTCTATCCGATTGAACCTGAAAAAGCAGAGGATGGGACTGTTAATGTGGCAATGGGCTTGGGTAAGCACATTGTTGAGGGTGGCGTATCGTTGCGCTTCTCACCTAAGTATCCTCAAAAAATATTACAATTATCGAGTACCGATATGGCTGTGCGCGAGACACAGAAAGAATTCTTTGCGCTCGATTTAAATGCAGATAGCTTTCATGCTGATATTAATGACTCGGTAAATATTAAAAAACTGAGTCTGAAAGTAGCAGAGGAGCATGGCACTTTGAGGTGGCTTGGTTCGGTTTACGATTACAATAATCACATGATTCGCGATGGCTTAATGGCTAAAGGGTTACGCTTGGTTACTTTTGCGAATGTATTAAAGTACGATGCTTTTCCACTGGCTGATATAATGAAGCAAGTACTTGAGTTGGGTGAGCGTGAAATGAATCAGCCGGTTGAGGTGGAGTTTGCTGTTGATTTACAACCTAAACCAGGACACTTGCCTGTTTTTTACCTCTTGCAGATCAGACCTATTGTAGATAGTAAAGAAACCATATCGGAGAAGTTGGAAGAGGTAGTACCAGAAGAAACATTGATTTATTCCAAATCGGCCTTGGGCAACGGAATTATCAATGATGTAAAAGATGTCATTTACATTAAGGAGGAAAATTTCAATCCGGCTAATAATCCCAAGTTGTTGCCGATTATTGAAAAATTGAATGAGCCCTTCCATAAAAATAATCAATCGTATGTTTTGATTGGACCGGGTCGTTGGGGTTCGCAGGATCCATGGTTAGGTGTGCCCGTTAAGTGGACGCAGATTTCGGCTGCAAGGGTAATTGTTGAAATGGGGCTTGAGAATTATCGCGTTGATCCGAGCCAGGGAACACATTTCTTTCAGAATTTGACGAGTTTGAGAGTGGCTTATTTAACGGTTACGCCGTCCATTGGTGATGGTTATGTTGATATGCCTTATTTAAATTCGCTATCAGCTGTTTACGAAGATGAGTTTATTCGACATGTGCAATTACCTAACGAAGGTGTGATAAAGGTGGATGGACAAAAGGGTATAGGTGTGGTGTTGCCACCTGTTATCGATGATGCTGAGTTAAACGAATAGAGAAACATTAGGATTTCGATCCACAAGATAGAGCTTATGAACTTAGAACGTTTTTTACTACAGTTAGAACAGAATAATCCTGAAGAACCGGAATTTATTCAAGGGGTTCGTGAGTTTTTAAGTTCGGTTAATGAACGTATTAAAGATGATTTTCGCCTAGCTCATGCAGGTATTCTGGAGCGCATTACAGAACCCGATCGTGTGTTTGTATTTAAAGTGCCATGGTTAAACGATCAAGGTAAGGTGATGGTGAACCGAGGCTATCGGGTGCAGTACAATAATGCACTTGGTCCATATAAGGGAGGTTTGCGCTTTCATCCGGCACTCACGCTTGGTACGGTAAAGATGTTGGCCTTTGAGCAAGTATTTAAAAATAGCCTCACCTCTCTTTCTTTGGGTGGTGCTATGGGAGGTGCTAATTTCGACCCGAAGGGAAAATCCGAAGCGGAGATAATGCGTTTTTGCCAAAGCTTTGTATTGCAATTATGGGATTTATTGGGTTCCGATATGGACATACCTGGTGGAGATGTTGGCGTTGGTGGACGTGAAGTGGGTTATCTATTTGGGATGTACAAAAGGCTAACTCGTAAGCATAGTGCCGCATTTACGGGAAAAGGACCTGAATGGGGTGGTACAAGTTTGCGTGCTGAATCAACAGGTTATGGGGTTATCTATTTTCTGAATGCCATGCTTGCTGAGCACAATGATAGTATCGAAGGAAAAATAATTTCAGTTTCAGGATTTGGAAATGTGGCTTATGGTGTCATTCGAAAAGCCAATGAGCTGGGGGCAAAAGTTGTGACACTTTCCGGACCAGATGGATATATTCACGATCCAGAAGGTATTACGGGAGATAAGTTAGATTATTTGGTGGAGCTAAGAGCTACCTCACAGGATCTGGTTCGGCCTTATTCCATTGAATATCCGGGTACAGCTTACTTCGAAGGAGAGAAGCCTTGGAATGTGCCATGTGATATAGCCATACCATGTGCTATTCAAAACGAAATTGGTGATAAGGAAGCTCGCCAGTTGATGGCTAATGATTGTAAGTATGTGGTTGAAGCCGCTGATAGGCCTTGCACATCGGATGCAATGGATTTATTTGATAACAACGGAATAGTATTGGCGCCGGGAAAGGCAGCTAATGCCGGAGGTGTTGCCGTATCGGCTTTGGAGTTGGCACAGAATACCATGAAGATGAATTGGAGTGATAAGGAAGTTGACCAACGCCTTAAAGATATTATGGAACGAATCTATCAGCAATGCCGTATTCATGGTGCTAAATCAGATGGAACAGTTAATTACCGCGATGGTGCTAATTTGGCATCATTCCATCGGGTAGCTGAAGCAATGATTGATCAGGGGGCTGTTTAATTAATTTGAAGATTTGCCAATTCGTTAATTATTCAATGTGATAATGAGGTAATTTGAAGATTTACCAATGAGTTTATTTGGAGGTGGATTAATGCCTGCTCGGTGAGCTTGTCGAACCGTAGATGATATTATCGATGAATTAATTTACCATTGCACCATGCAAAAAGCCATCAGCCATAGCTGGAAGCTAGTAGCTAACCACTAGCAGCTAATAGCTAAAAAAGTTCCAGTTGATTTGAAAAGCCATGCGCCCCTTCCAATTGAAGTAATTTCTTTTTGGCAGGTAAGCCACCGGCATAACCGGTAAGTTCACCTTTACTGCCAATTATGCGATGACAAGGAACAATGATAGAAATAGCATTAGCACCATTGGCTGATGCTACGGCTCGAATGGCCTTTTCGTTTTTCAGTAGTTTTGAAAGACCAAGGTAGGATTGTGTTTGTCCAAAGGGAATTTGCATTAGTGCTTTCCAAACGCTTTGTTGAAAATCGCTTCCCACCAATTTTAATGGCAAATCAAAGGTGCTTCGCTCTTTTTTGAAATAGGCAGTGAGTTGCTCAACACACGCTTTGGTCAATTCTGTTTCGCCCTCCAAATATTCAGCTGATAAGCCTATGAGAATTCGTTTGTCGATGGCAGGACGCATTTTACGATGGCGCCAGTCGCAAATGCATAATTCTCCTTCGTAATCACCTATGATTAATTCCCCAACCGGGCTTTTGTAATATTGTATGAAGATGGTGTTCATTTAATCAATAGGCTAAAAACTTTCCCAATCGTCTTCACAACATTGTCTTTTTGTATGGCGTCCAACTCACCTTTATCTAACCATATGCCTTCGCAGATTGGGCAATGATCAATAATCACCTTTTTATCTCTGGCATGTTCCACCTTACTCATTTTAGGATGCAGATTGCACGAGGGGCAGTGGAGTTTATCAAATTGGTCTTTCTTATTGGGAATCTTGCGAATTTCCACAATGGCCAGTTCTACAATGTTTTCAATTTGTTCCAATTCATCTTTATCGAACCAGGTACCTCCGCAACTGGGGCAGTTATCAACTTGAATGGAACAGGTTAAATCTTTAAGAGCTTCTTCTTTGAGGGGTGTTACACATCTTGGGCAATCCATATGTTTTGAATTTATTTAAGCGTAATGAATAGTAAAGATAATAGAATCTATTGTTCCTTAAATAATCGCATTGCTTCCAAATAGTTCTCAGCACCTTCAGCTGTCATATTGTAAATAAAGCCATTTAACTCAGGATGGTTTTGGTTGATCCAGTTCACCAAGGTATCGCGATTTTGAGTCCATCTTGCTGTATCAAAATAAACATTCTCCGTGGTGTGTATTTTGCTAATTTTATTTTTATCGAAGTAAAATGTTGTTTTGTAGATGCTTGCACTGTCCTGCAAAAAAGTAATTCGCTTGCAGTTTTTAGAAATAGTGGTGTTAATACCATTCTTTGTTTCCTGAATATGCAATAGGTGGTAGTAGGGAGAAAATACCGAGTCCCATTGAAAAAATGTATGAAACTGCTCTTTGCCCTTGAGTATGGTATATTCTTGTTCTGACATTAGAATGGAGTCAGACATGAGTTGATCGAGATTATGGTAATTAGCTTCATTTAGCGAATGAATGTACAAGCGAACACTTCGCTCATTGGCATTCTCTTTTGTGAAACTTTGGCAACCGAGTATTAGTGTTAAGGCAATAAAAATAAACGCTTTGTAGTTCATAATTTCGGGTTTAGTTTAGTGTTTTTAATGTAAATCGTTTTCAACAATGGCGTAGTGATAGTTGTCTTTCCATTCACCTCTAATGGGTAAAATTTTTCTTCGCAAGCCTTCTCTTGTCATACCTGCTTTTTCCAGCACCTTTATTGAAGCCATATTTTCTGTTGCCACACCAGCTTCAATTTTATGCAAGTTTAGATATTTAAATCCATAATTAATTAGGGCCTTGGCAAGCTCAGTGGCATATCCTTTGTTCCAGAATTCAGGTAAAAGGTTGTAATATATTTCGCCTAGCTTAAATCGGTCGGCCGAGAGATTTATGCCAGCTTCTCCAATGAAACGGTTGTCTGATTTTAAGCGAATGCACCAATGTATATGCTTGCGAGGAACTTGTTTTTGAGCCTCAAGGCTAGTGTTAATTAGCTTTTCACTTATTCGAATGTTTTCAGGAATACCCAGTGTATTGTATCTATCTACTTCTGGTAAACTATGAAGAGTATGGATATGATCTACATCATTTAAACTAATCTCATTTAAGTCTAATCGTTTTGATTCTATTGAATGCAAAATGTACTTGTTTGCTTCTTCCCAGTTACTCGATTGTTTTCCCGAAAGTTGGGTGATATTTAATTTGAGGATAGTAAGCGCATCAATATGTTTAGGATTAAATATTGAAATGGATTCGGCGCCATGCTGTTGCATGATGATATTAAGCGCATCTTCCTTCTGTTTGGCAACTGTTAGTAGTTCAATATTGCCATAACCAAGTATTGATTGGTAAGTAGTGGCCCATTTGCAGGCAATTTGGTTTTTCACTAAGCTTACGCTTTGATCAATTTCGAAGCAGACATGAGGATTCTTTCGGAGTACATCCAACTTTTTACCTTTGTTGGCTGAATGAATGTATATGGTGTTTTCGCTGTAGCCATAATTGAAAGGCAATAGGTACGGTTTCTCTCCATCTAACATGGCAATTCTGCAGATGGTTGAGCTTTGCAATATGTTTTCGATTACTGCCTTATCTTTAATTTCTTGATTGGCTTTTTGCATAGTTTTTAAACTATTTGGAATTTGAATTTAAAAGCAGATTCATTTCCTCCGCCATTCTTAATCCAAGATGGATGTAGCCTTCACTATTATAATGCCATGGATCGGAGTATTTGTAGTAGCGCGTATCTCTTATTATGGCTGCGTTAATATCGTTGTTTACGAATTTTTCCTGAGCATATTGCACGAGTTCTCCGTAGGGCCAAACCTTACCGTTTTCATCGTTCCACGAATCTGATATTTTGCCAATTACTATTGGAAGGTCATTACTGTGTAAGCTCGCTCTAATTAAATCCATCAGGCGTTTAAGATTAGCGTGATAGCGTAATGCAATGTCTTCCGTCACATCGGCATCGCTCTCGCCTTGCATCCATAATATTCCACTAGGAATAAGTTTATCAACTTTACCATCATTATTGATGTCGCTATTCGTAAAAGCATTTTTAAGGGTGGTCAGAAAATGATTGTATTGATTAATGCCGATTTTACCTTTAAAATCAGGTTCCCAACATCCAAATTGTCGCGTAGCTACACTGTCAATGGAACTGCCTCCTTTTGAATATTTTATGATGGCTATTTTATCGTTTGGATAGAGTTGTTTGAGCTTATAGGCAAACGATAATTCAAGCCCAAAACGTTCTGAATAAGTATTCTTCTTACCATCGGATGAAAAGCCTACTCCATGTCCTGTTTGCAGAGGCGCCCAAATTCCCAGACCTCCATCGGGCATGTCATCACCCATGCTATTGCCATGGAAAATATATACATCATCTAATTGCTGCAATAAAGAATCAGGTAAGTCTTTGTTGTAACCGTAACCATCCATGTTGGATTGCCCTCCCAAGTAAAATACTTTGTAGGTATCGCCCTTTCCCTTGGCACTTGTAGCTGAACTAATAATGAATAAAGCAGCAATAATTGTTAAGACAGATTTCATTTCGACTTGAGTTATAATATGTTCATATAAAAAGAGATTACTCCTCCTGAAAGGTAATAATCTCTTTTGTGATTCAATTCAAATAATAGGAATTATTAGTCTTCCTGACTCTCTAACATGATCATGAAAGCATATTCCATGGCTGTTTCCTTGTAACGTTTAAAACGCCCTGAAGCACCGCCATGACCAGCTTCCATATTGGTGTGCATCATCAGAATATTATTATCTGTTTTATTGGCACGTAATTTAGCTATCCACTTGGCAGGTTCCCAATATTGTACTTGCGAATCAAACAAGCCAGTTGTAATCAATAAATGTGGATAAGCCTTTGCTTCAACATTATCGTATGGCGAATATGACAACATATAATCGTAAGCATCCTTGTTTTTAGGATTACCCCATTCGTCAAACTCGTTGGTTGTTAGTGGAATGGTTTCGTCAAGCATAGTAGATACCACATCAACAAAAGGTACGGCTGCAATGGCGCCATTGAATAATTCTGGAGCCATATTTACAACAGCACCCATCAATAATCCACCGGCGCTTCCACCCATGGCATACATGTGTTTCGATGTAGTGTAGTTTTCCTTCACCAAATACTGACCAACATCAATGTAATCGTTGAAGGTGTTCATCTTGTTCATCATCTTGCCATCGTCGTACCAGTGACGTCCCAAAGCTTGGCTACCTCTAATGTGGGCAATAGCATAAACAAATCCTCGGTCTAATAAGCTAAGGCGAGTAGAGCTGAACCAAGGATCCATTGTTGCGCCGTACGATCCATACGCATATAATAAAAGTGGCGCTTTGCCATTCTTTTTAAGACCTTTTTTATACACCAATGAGATTGGTACTTTCTTACCATCGCGAGCCGGAGCGAATAAGCGTTCAGTAATGTATTCATCTGGATTATGACCGCCAATTACTTCCTGAACCTTTTTTACTTCTTTGGTTTTGTTCGCCATGTCGTAATCGATGGTTGAAGATGGTGTGGTCATTGAGCTATAACCAAATCGTAAAGTCTCGGTATTGAATTCCGTATTGGTGCTGATGTAGGCCACATAAGCCGTTTCGTCAAATTCCAAATAATGCTCATCCTTATTGGTTTGATTGATAATACGAATGTGCGTGAGTGCATTTGAACGTTCACTTAAAACTAAATAGTTCTTAAATAACTCGATCCCATCCAACAAAACATCTTCACGATGTGGAATCACTTCTTTCCAGTTTTCTATGTTGGTTTCGTTGACTGGTGTTTCCATCAATCGGAAATTTACCGCATCTTTATTGGTAAGAATGTAGAATTTATCTTCGAAATGCTCAATGCTATATTCGTGCACATCTTCACGGGGGGTAAACTGACGGAATTCTCCCTTAGGGTTGTTGGCTGCCAATATCTGGTAATCGGAAGCTAAGGTGCTGCTTTCTCCAATTATGATATATTGATCTGATTTTGATTTGTCAACACCAATGTAGTACGAAGGGTCTTTTTCGTGGTAAACCATCACATCTTCGTCAAGAGAAGTAGCCAATTCATGTCGCCAAATTTTCTCTGACAATAAGGAAACCTTATTTTTAGTTGTATAAAAGAAGGTGCGATTATCGTTTGCCCAGGCTCCACCCGCTTGACAGTTCGGAATTTCATCAGCTAAGAATTCACCTGTTTCTAAGTTTAGAAAACGCATGGTATACACACGGCGACTGACCGTATCTTCGCCAAAAGCTAATATTTTATTATCGGGACTAATACGTATACCTGAAGCTGCATAATAGGTGTATCCTTCTGCTAAAGTGTTCACGTCTAAATAAACCTCCTCTGGATTATCCAATGTTTTAGCTTTTCGACAATACAGAGGATACTCCTTGCCATCAGCGTACTTACTGTAGTACCAGTAGCCGTTTTTGAAGTAGGGTGCCGATTCATCATCCTTTTTAATGCGGCCAACAATTTCGTCGAACAACTCTGTTTGCAAAGTCTCGGTTTTCGACATTACCGTTTTTAAGTAGGCATTTTCCTCTTCCAGATAGTTCCATACTTTTTGCGTTTGTTCATCTTTTTCTTCCGCATTCTTTTGTTCATCAGTTAGGCGCATCCAAAAATATGGATCTACACGCGTATGCTCGTGTATGGTTAATACAGAATCTTTTATTTCGGCCACTGGTGCTGTTGGCAGATTATCAGGCATTAAATTCATTTTCGGTTTTGTGTTTTGACAGGCTCCGAGCAGTAGGGTAAGTGCCAAAAGCGCTGAAAGTGAGGTGTAGATCTTCATTATTGATGTTTTATGTGTTTAGAAAAACTAAAGATAGTGATTGGTGGGAGAATTAAAAAATGAGGAATTTTGTTTCCGTTGTTAAAATTATCTGAAGAAATATGTTTTAAAATTCTATTTAGTTTATGTTTGTTGAAACATTAAAACTATCAACAAATGAGCTTAAGTATCTCCTCCACTTTTGACGCTGGAAACATTGAGGTTATCAATGCTGAGAACCCTGAAAACATACAATTAAATATCCGTAAGGATTCCAACTCTGATTTCTTACAATGGTTTTATTTTAGAGTACAAGGTGCTAAAGATCAGGCTTGCCACTTGGATTTATTAAATGCTGGAGAAGCTGCTTATCCTGAGGGATGGGAGAATTATCAGGCCAGAGCCTCTTACGATCGTGAAACATGGTTTCAGATACCTACCACATACAAGGATGGAGTGCTTGGCATGGATTTAACGCCAGAATTTGATTCGGTATATATTGCCTATTTTGCGCCTTTCTCATACGAGCAACATTTGGATTTGGTAAACAATGCACAGCAATCTCCATTGTGCGAATTGGAAACAATTGGGCAAACAATTGAAGGTAGACCTATTGATTTTCTTCGGATGGGAGATGGGGATGCATCAAAGAAGAAGTTATGGGTGATTGCCCGTCAACATCCAGGTGAAACAATGGCAGAATGGTTCATGCTTGGTCTCATCAGCCGTTTGTTGGATGAGGAAGATCCTTCATCTGTGTCTTTGTTATCTAAAGCGAATCTCTATTTGATTCCTAATATGAACATTGATGGTAGTATTTTGGGTAACCTAAGAGTGAATGCCAAGGGCGTTAATCTTAATAGAGAATGGGCCACGCCAAGTATTGAGAATAGTCCACAGGTATACTATGCTAAAGAAAAGATGCGAGAAATTGGCATGGACTTTTGCTTGGATGTACATGGTGATGAAGGTTTACCATATGTATTTATATCGGGAATTGAAGGTATTCCATCTTGGGATAAGCAATTAAGTGACCTGACAAATAGTTTTATGGATAAGTGGAAGGCTGCCAGTCCAGATATGCAAGATAAATTTGGTTACCCAAAGAATGACCCGGGAAAAGCTAATTTGATGATCTGCTCTAAGAATCTGGGAGAAGAGTTTCACTGTTTATCGCAGACTTTAGAGATGCCATTTAAGCAAAATGACAATATACCTGATCCGTTTTTTGGTTGGTCAAGTGAGCGATCTGTAAAGTTGGGAGAATCATTGGTGAATACTTTATTGGGTATCGTAGATGACTTATAAATGAATAAATTAATCGATTTAAATGCGCTAAAGTGTCTTTATTATTGGGATAGAAAGACAAATCGACCCAATTTTGGTGTTATTTTATTTACGTGATTTTATCGTAAAACGTATTTTATTTAAAAAATGGCTTAACTTTGTGCGCGAATAGCAAAAAATTAAGCTTTAGTTCCTTAATGATTTTGAAAGAGTTATCTTGTAACAGTCTTTAAATCTCAGGAGTAGGGATTGTTGGCAAGAATTAAAACAAAAAGTATAGAATGGGTAAATCGCAAGAGACGTATAACAAGAAAGAAAAAGAAAAAAAACGACTAAAGAAACGTCAAGATAAGAAACAAAAGAAAGAAGAGCGAAAATCAAATGAGACTTCGAGCTTCGATGATATGATTGCCTACGTTGATGAAAATGGCAACATTGTGGATACTCCACCTGATGTAACTAAGAAAAAGGTTATTAATGCTGAGAGTATTGAAATAGGTGTGCCTAAACGTGTTGAAGAGGAAGTAGATCCTATTCGTAAAGGTCGCATTGACTTTTTTAATGAAGCAAAAGGATTTGGTTTTATTAAGGAACATGAAACCAATGAAAAGTTTTTTGTTCACGTTAATGGCTTACTAGAAGAGGTTGTTGAAAATGACGTTGTTCAATTTGAATTGGAGCAAGGAATGAAGGGACTGAATGCAGTACGTGTTAAGAAAGCGTAACAAAGCATTTTAAAATATTTGAACAAGAAATTGTTTAACAAGCCAAATCGTATATTGTACGGTTTGGCTTTTTTTATCAAAAATTGCAAGGATGTATGTAGGATCGCATCTTTATTAAAGTTATTTACATAAAGATGCGATTCTTAATAGATTAAGCTATTCTTTAATAGTGGAGTGCTCATATGTGAAAAAAAACTTTGCATAAATAGGGAGTATGTGATCCTGATGTTTAACTTTATACCTATCAGATAGTGTTTTAAATAAATAAAAATCAAACCATGGACCTAACATTAACAGATGAATTAATGCTTTTAGCATTAGATGATGAGAAAGGAAATTTTGTTGCAGAGTCATTGGCTTTTACATATGCCTTAAGTGGGAGTATAATAATGGAACTAAGCCATAGAGATAAAATAGACCTTCGAGGGAAAGATGTTATAATAAAGGGATCAGGAAGAACGGGTGATGCTTTGCTGGATTCGCAACTTGAATTGATTCGGCAATCAAAGAAAGTTCGTAAAATAGATTATTGGATTGATAAAATTGGCGGGAAAGAAAGTGATATTATCGAAAATTCGATTGCTAAATTGGTTAAGAGTGGAATTCTGAGAAAAGAAGAAAAGAAATACCTATGGGTGTTTACATCAAAGAAATACCCAACTAGTAACCCGAAGGTTGAAAATCTATTGCGCGGGCGCTTGCTGGATGTAATCGAAAAAAATGCTGAACCATCTTTAAATGAGATCATGCTTATTAGTTTGGTTGATGCTTGTAGTTTGAATGTGGAAGTATTTGGTAAGGAAAAAGCGAAGAAATATAAGAAGAGGATTAAGTCGGTTATTGAAGAGTCAGGTGGTAATGCAGCCATTAACGAAGCCGTTAAAGAAATTCATGATGCAGTAATGGCTTGTCTCGTAATAATGATGACAACAGTTGTAATAACAAGCTCGTAGTTTTAAAATGTTGTTTTAATTCTAGAACATAAAGTGCTTCAAGATGTTGTCTTTAACGGAGTCGCTTTTTGATCTGCTTAATTAATCAAACCATAAATAGATAAACCATGAGTAAAATTATCAAATTTGGAGAAGATGTTGAAGGGTATTCTATCCCAGTTCTAAATGAAAGAGAAATTAGAGCAGGGGCAGGTATTTTATTTGTATTGATGTTTGTTGCCATATTATTGGCCATTTTGAAAGGTGATTTCTTATTGCTGAAATATGCCGTAACTTTTTTCTTAGTCGACATCCTAATTCGTGTTATGATTAACCCAAGATTTGCACCAACCTTAATTATGGGGCGACTGATTGTACGTAAGCAAACACCTGAATATGTGGGAGCTCAGCAGAAAAAGTTTGCCTGGGTTATTGGCATTATATTGGCGCTAACCATGTTTGTATTAACAACGGTGATGAATACCTATAGTCCTATTACTGGTCTGATATGTATGATCTGTTTAATATTTCTCTTTTTTGAAACTTCTTTTGGTATTTGTATTGGCTGTAAGGTGTATGGTCTGTTCTATAGAGGTAAGGCACAATATTGCCCGGGCGAAATCTGTGACATGAAAACACGTCAGAATATTCAAAAGACTTCGTGGGTACAAGTATTGATTGTATTGGCTTTTATTGCTTTTATTGTGGCCACAGTTATGCTATTTAATGATACTTTAAATGTAGCACCGCATAACTTGTTCAACCCTTCTGAGGGTTTGCCAACAGAGTAATTTAAGATGTATAAAATAACAGAGCTCCATTTCGGTTAAATGGAGCTCTGTGTGTATTTAGTGCGATAGGTTTAATCAATGATGTCGCTTATTGCAACCGTTTTTTGAGTGTGATCACTGTCGTAATCAAATACCATTTTGCCAGTCTTGCCATTTAAAGATATACTGTTCAGATCGTACCACATAAATGCTTTACCTACCTGAACACCATTTAGAAATTTAACTTGATAGCTTTCGTTGTTTTCTTTTGTAATTTGAATATTACTGTTGTTGTTAATATTCATTGAAGCCAAGGCAATTTTATCTCCTTTGTAAGTTTCAATTTTAATGATGCCCGAATTATTTACTACAAATTGCATACGTAGTAGTCCTTCGTATAACTTTGGGTTTCTCTTATAAAACTCAGGGTTATTCTTGTTTAGCAAATTCCTAACCGTTAATCCCGACATGCGTCCGCCATTTTGTGAAAGTAGCTTAAGTGTACTGAATAAGGCTACCATATGATTATCGAAAGCTTGGGATTGATAATCCTTCATGTACGACTCAATCTGATCTTCAGCACTAAACGATGCAC
Source organism: Carboxylicivirga fragile (assembly GCF_050589805.1). Taxonomy (NCBI): domain Bacteria; kingdom Pseudomonadati; phylum Bacteroidota; class Bacteroidia; order Marinilabiliales; family Marinilabiliaceae; genus Carboxylicivirga; species Carboxylicivirga fragile. The sequence goes on from NZ_JBNGOY010000046.1 coordinate 21,498, forward strand.
TTGATAAAGTTATGGGAACATCTTTAGTAAGGCCTTCAATCTCACCAACAATACCTCTTACTACTACCTCGTTATTGGAGTCGATAGTGATTTTAGAATCGAATTTGATTTTATCAGTAGGAAATGAGAGTAAATCAATCTTTGTACCATCCGCTTTGTATTTACCATAGAAAGCCAGTTTTTTACCTTCAGGCGCTTTAAAATCGATGTTCTCGTTTAAAAAGGCATGTGCATTATTTGAAATGCCTAATACAAGATGAGCCGATTCTTCACTTCTGGCTATGCTTTGGCGATTGATATTTACAGAGCCCGAGTAATTAATTAGTGCATACACATTACCCTTTTTACCTACATTAAAGGCTTGTGTATAGCCAAGGTCTGAGCAGCGCACAGGTAGAAACCATTCTAAATTGCCACCACCATCAAATGTAGCAAACCAAAGGTCACGTGTGCCTCCGTAGGCATCGTAAGTTTGCGAATCAATTGTTATTTGATCGGTATACCAACCCGAAACCATGTATTTGCCATTTTCTGCCATCTGGCGTTCAGTAATAAAAAGCTTGCCTTCATTATCTTTCTCAATGGAGCGAGCTATCATTTGCCAGATATTATTCAGACGGCTATCATTGTTTATCTTGATAGCTATTGGAGTGTATTTTTCATATTCGGGCATTACAGAGCCAATGGGTGCGTTAATATAGGTTGGATCAGTAATGGTGTATTTACGGCCATCAACCATTACCGAATAACCTTCTACAGGCGTGCTAAACGAAACGGCGGCAGCCATATGGCTAAAGTAGGTCAGAGCAACCACATCTAAACCGAGTAAATCGTTAACTAATTTGGTAAATAGTACGGTTCGGTCTTCACAATCGGAGTAGGGATAATAAAATAATTCGTCAGGGAAAAACATCTTTTCCTTGTTAAACTGGTCACGATCCGTTTTGTACTCAAAGGAGTTGTGTAAATAATTTAAAAGGTAGCTAACCGCTTCTGTATCTGATTTGCCGTTTAGATGAGGTTTAAGCCTCTGGTAAAGATCCTCTTTAACAAGGCCTGACATGGCAGCATTTAAATAAACTGAATTGTCAGTCTGGGGATAACTTGCCAGGAAGGCCATGATTGTTTTATCCATTTTTAGCTCAATGGCCTCTGTTTCTTCTGGTAAAGTAGTTGTGCGAGTTACCGTATTGTCCGAATCACTAAAATTTAGACTAAATGGTAGATGTAAATCAATTTGTTTGGTAGCACCGCCGAAATTCTCAGTGTAGGTGTAAATGTTTTTTTGACCTACACTTTTGTTTAAGATATAGTAATTAATGCCTTCTATGCTGTAGTAGGGTTTCTCGTAAACTTCTTGCATAAATGGTAATAATATGCAAAGTGTATTACCTGTATAACCAATTTTTACTTGATAGCCAGCCTGATTTAATATAGCCCAACTCCATATCTCTTGGTTGTTGGCTGATTTGAAAAGTTTCTTAGCACTAGTATTGACCAATTGATATACGCCCCAGTCGTTTAGGTTTTTATCTTCGGCATAAGCCACAAGTGATTCAATGTATAGTTGGTAATAAGTTTGAGTAAAGTCGTCCCAGTAATTCGCAAATTCGTTAGGTTTAACCGATTTTAGAGAAAGGTTCTTCATGCGTTTATCAATGGACAAAGTTGCAGGAGAACCAAAAAAATCAATGTTTAAAGTTTCCTTATGTGCCAGAGCTTCTTCTGGTGTTCGTAGGATAGGTGCGATGGACAAGGCAGTGGTTTCTTGTAGAACAACATCCGGTTTTACAGCAGGCGGTGCAGTTGCGATCGTATTATCTTCAGGAACAGAATTGTCAACTACTGGTTCAAACTTAGGTTGATCCACAGGCTTCGGAATTTCAACTGGTTTGATTTCTACTTCCTCTTGTTCTACTTCTTCAAATCCTTTTTTCAGATAGCGCTCAAATGCCGCATTCATTTTCTTCATGCGGGCATCGTAGGCTTCCATCATTTTTTTCTGTTTCTTGGCATAATCCGCATGCATTTTGTTGAGTTTGGCTTCATAAGCCTCATTCATTTTTTTGAATGGATCCTCTTCCTGCGCAATAATGGATGTGCTGAAAATGGAGAATGCCAAAAGTAACAATATATAAGCTTTCATGTTGATTTGTTTGAGGGGGTTTGATTAAATAATCTTTTTTTCTAACATCTGTTCAACCATATCTACTACGGTTGTTTCAAGTGGTGTATAGCTTAAGCCAAGTTCTTCTTTACTTTTGCTTGCATTTAATTTAAGCGTATAACCGACGTTTCGTTTTATAAAATTAAACTTTAAGCCAAAAAGCCAGCCTAAGGCGTAGAGTATTATTTTAGGGGAATGACTTGTTGGAAGTTTAAATTTTCCTTCATAATTCTTACGAATAAGATCAATGTATTCTAATACATTAATGGTGCTTTCAGCTAGTAGATGTCGACCCTCCGCTTTTTCATTTTCTAAAGCTAATAAATGGGCTGTGGCAACGTCACGTACATCAACAAAGCCAAACATGATATCAGGAGCTCCCATCGCGAACTTACCTGATAGAATATCTTTCATGAAACTAAGGCTTTCTGAATTTGATGTCTCCGATAGCGAAGGTCCCATGACAAAAGAGGGGTTAATAACCACTAGTTTCCAATCGCTTTGTGCATCATGTATTTTCCAGGCTTCTTTCTCAGCCGAAACCTTTGAAAAGGAGTAGGGCTGATGTTTAAGCGAACTGGAAGTATTAAATTGCTCTTCATTGAATTCGCTTAATCCTTGTTCCTGCATATCAATGGTATCGCCATGTATGGCAGCAACACTTGATGTAAGCACTACCTTTTTAACTGTTTTTGATTTGCTTGCAGCGTTTAGTACATTACGAGTGCCTTCGATGGCAGGATCTATTAGATCCTTTTGAGCATCTTTAAAACGCAGGGTGAATGGAGAAGCAACATGCATAATAGCGGAGCAACCTTCGGCGGCATGATCAAATGAACCAGCTTCGAGCAAGTTGGCCTCGCATAATTCGAGCTTGCCTTTGCTTGTTAATGCAACTTGGCGTAGAGGTTCAATCTTACTGCTTGCATTTTTATTGCGTACACTCAATCGAACGGTATAGCCTTTATCCAGCAATTGCTTTACGATCCAAGCACCAACATATCCAGTGCCACCGGTAACTAAAACTGTCTTTTCCATCATCTACTTTTTATAAGGTATAGAAAGATACGTGTTTTTGCGCTATCAGAAAAGAAAAAACCGGCTCCATAAGGAAACCGGCTTTCATATAGATTTTGGGTAATGTTGTTTTAAATGCCGAATAATTTAAATCCTACTGAAAAAGTAAAGACGTCTGTTTTTTGTCCAATATCGTAGTTTGCAATATCAGAGATATCAGTTAAGCCCCATTCGTAACGAAAATCTGCTGTTAATCGCCAAAATTCAACGCCAGCTCCAGCTTGTAATGTCCAGTTAGTACTTTTGAAATCACTTTTTTCAAGACCTATAACATCGTCGAAGGATGTCTTAGACATCAGAGATGCAACGGGGCCAGCAACACCATATATTCTTGCAACTTTAAGGTCTATGATTTGAAGATTAGCAAGTAAAGGAATATCCCAAGTGTGAAATGTTCCATTACCAGTAACAGTTGTTCCATTATTAATACTATACTGTGAATTTTTTTTCGCATAATAGATTTCTGGTTGAAAGGATAGTCCACCTAGTAACCTAAGACGTCCATAGGCTCCAAATAAGAATCCACTCTTGGCTTCATTCTTTACTTCATCTCCAGTTGGAATATTTGATAGGTTAATTGAAGTAGAGTTAAAACCTGCCTTTAATCCAACTGCAATGCGATCTTGAGCTGAGGTGTTAGCAATGAATGCTACCAGTGCTATTAGGATAAATACTTTTTTCATAATGATCGATTATTTATTTTCTAATTTGAGTATTTCAGTATTAGGACAATTTGCTTGCTTGAAACACGTATGGTATATGAAAAGTTTTAGTTCTCGCTTGTTAACGGAGCGAGAATTTCGGAGGCTTCAAGAATAATATAATTGGATTCGTCAATGTATAAAAAGAACTTCGAATCATCTTTTTGTATGTATGAGCTTGCCTTTTTTATGAGGGTAATAATGTAATAATCCCATTCAGAATCACAGCAGCTCACTGAGCAATTGTTACGTGTGAAGCGAACACTCCCTTTGGCATCTGCCTCATAACTACCATTGCATGTTTGCTCTTTTAGCTGTAATTCATATTGCCCTTGTTTATTAAATGAGAGCAGAATTGGGTTTGTTTCATTTGTTTCATCAAATGGGTAGGAGGGGGCAATGACTTCACTTATACTCCAATCATTTGAGAAATAGTGGGAGTTATCCAGTGGATCTTGTGTTTCGCAGGAAACTAGCGTCAGGGTAATGCTTACTAGGAATATGAGTTTTTTTAGAAACACAGTATTAAGAGTTGGTTAAGTTGCTATCAAATATAAGGGCATTTCCTGTAAAAATAAATAGCTCGTACTTATTTTTCAGGAGGAATGAATCTTAAGCGCACCTTAACAGCATCTTGAATGGGAAGACCAAGGTTAGTTGCCGGCTTCCAACCGGAGCTTTCCTGAATTACACGAATAGCTTCCATCGAATAAATTTCACCAGGGCTTCGTTTTATGATTATATCTTTTATATAACCAAGTGGTGAAATGATAACACTAACAACAACGGTTTCCTTTTTTCCACTTCCATTTTTAGGATAGATTAAATTATCACTTAGTTCTTCAATGTATTTATCCATCCCAACTATTGGTTCGGCAGGAATATACTCTTCGGCTTTTTTAATGGCCTCTTCATCAGTTTTTATGGTAATAACCTCACTTAAACTTATGTACTCTTCTTCCAGATTAAAAATTACAGAATCAGAACTACTTGAGTTTTTCTCAGATGTTATGTAGCCAACAAAACTAGCTGTAACAGGTTTGGAAGAATCGCGAGATGGATATGATAGTTTGTATGCGCCATCGGTATTTGATATGGTGCTGTAATTAGTGCCTTTTACATTGATGCTTGCCCCAGCAACAGGTTCTTGGAAATCATTTCTAACTTTCCCTTCAATGGTTCTAAGACTTTCGTTTGCTCCGGCATAACCACCATAAGCAGTTGCACCTCTCATGGTTCCAACTATTTCTTTATCTCCGTTGCTTGTTTCAGCTTTTTTTCGGCGCGACGTAAGGGTTGTAACACTATTTACGGGTGGCGATGATAACTTAGCTTGTTTGCTTTTTACTTGTGGAACAGCTATTAAAATTTCTTCTTCAGCATCCAATATTTCAAGCTCAATTTCCTCTTCCGAAACATTCTCAATACTTGCATTATTTATTGCAGGCGTTTTAGCTTTTGGGGCAGTGAAGTTCTTTTTTTCTACAGATTCAAGCTCAAGTGATTCTGGAGCTATTTCTTCTTTAGCAGCAGGTATTGCATTGTCAGAAACGTAAGTTGTTTTATCAGGCGTGAAAAGCACCAACACAGATACGATGCCCGCCACCAATAAAAGAGTGGCAGCAAATGCTATGGTATTTCTATTTATTAAATTGTATTTTCTCTTTGTATGACTATTTAATTTTTGCTTTAATAAACTAAGATCTTGATTGATTTTTTTTTCGTCATATTGTTCAAAACCTTCCATGGCATCCGACTCAAAGGCATCATTTAATAAATTACGTTCAAAGGCATTTGAGTCCTTCGAAGACATCTTTCCTTTTATATATCGGAAGAATGTTTCAAGGTTATTTGCCTTTATATGTGAACGTTTTTTATTCATGTGTCTATGTTGTTGCTTTCATTTGCCTCCCGATAGCTATCGGGATGTAACTCTCATGTTTTTGCTTCAATGCAATTTTTTAAATTACGTTTGCCATTTTGAATGTAGCTCTTAACTTTTTTGATGTCAAGGTTTAAGTTCTCACTAATTTCCTTGTAGCATAGTTCCTTGAAATAAAACAATTCTATGCAGCTACGTTGCTGTTCTCGCAACTTCTCCAAACATTCTTTTAAGCGTTCATCAAGACTGTTTGGTTCCCATTCATTACTATTAAGATGCAGTTCATCTTCACTTTCCATAAAATGAAGTGAATTATTTTCATATTCTTTGATTAATTTATTCTTGCTTTGTTCTGACCGAAGTTGCATCAGGCATAAGTTTTTCGCCACTACATATAACCATGGCTTGAATGAGTCAACTTCTTTGGTAAGTAATTCTTTGCTGATTTTTTCAAAAATGCTCATAACAGCATCCTGCGCCTCATCCTTATTCTTGAGGTATTTCAGGCAAACGCCATAAACCAAATGCATGTATCGCTCATACAATTGCCCGAGAAAATCAAGGTTTTCAGTTCTCTTGAATTTCTGCAGCAAAAGCTCGTCACTTGGCGGTTTTATTTTGAACAAGGCTGTATTATTAATTCGAATGAATAGTTAAAAGTAGAAAAAAAATTAAAATGTTTTATGGAATACTGAAGTAAGCTGCATCCTATTGTCAAAAGGTCAAATTTAAAACTAAATATTATGAGACGATTAGCTTTATTATTAGGGATGTTTATGGTTGTGGCGGTATCAGCTTTTTCACAGCGATATATTACAGGACAGGTGAGTGATGAAAGTGGAAGTGTGCTTCCTGGTGTGAATGTTGTAATTAAAAACACGACAATTGGTGTTGTAACTGATCCAAACGGTGAATATCAAATAAAAGTAAACTCTGAAAATGATGTGTTGGTGTTCATGTTTATTGGCATGATTTCGCAAGAGATTAAAGTTGAGCAACGAAATGTCATTAATGTAATGATGAAAAGTGATGCTGTTGAGATAGAAGAATGTGTGGTTGTGTCCGGTTTAGGTGGAAAAGTTCGAGGGCTTAACGTCTTTAAGAGTAAAAGAGAAAGAAAAGGTCCACCAATGTTGGTACGCGGTCATAGTTTCGTAGCCTATGAGCAAGATTTCAATACGGAGAGTTATGCGGGAATAAGTGAGAATGGTTACAAGCAAGTCACTTCGGAGCCTCTTTCTACATTTTCGGTGGATGTAGATAGGGCGAGTTATACTAATGTTCGTCGCTTTTTGAATCAGGGACAATTACCACCCGAAGGATCTGTTCGAATTGAGGAAATGATCAACTACTTCAATTATGATTATGAAGAGCCTGAAAAGGAACATCCTTTTGCAGTAAATTCTGAAATGGCAACTTGTCCTTGGAACGATGAACATTATTTGCTGAAAGTTGGATTAAAGGGTAAAGAAATTGAGAAGGATAATTTACCAGCTTCTAATCTTGTATTCTTAATTGATGTGTCAGGGTCGATGAACGCGAGCAATAAATTGCCCTTATTAAAATCGTCATTCCGTTTATTGGTTAATGAATTGCGCGACGAGGATTATGTATCGATAGTGGTGTATGCTGGTGCTGCAGGACTTGTATTAGAACCAACTTCGGGACAAAATAAGAAGACTATTTTGGATGCGCTCGATAAACTTCAGGCGGGTGGCTCAACAGCAGGAGGAGCTGGTTTGAAATTAGCTTATGCAACAGCTAAGGAGCATTTTGTGGAAGATGGTAATAATCGCATTATATTGGCTACCGATGGTGATTTTAATGTTGGTGAAAGCTCAAATGCATCAATGGAGCAGTTGGTTGCCGACGAACGTGACAATGGCATTTACATGACTGTGCTTGGTTTTGGTATGGGTAATTATAAGGATGATCGAATGGAGATTATTGCTGATAAGGGAAATGGCAACTATGCCTACATCGATAATTTGCAAGAAGCACAAAAAACATTGGTCAGTGAATTTGGAGGGACTTTATTTACCATTGCAAAGGATGTGAAATTCCAGATTGAATTTAATCCTGAGCAAGTGTTGGCTTATCGCTTAATTGGTTACGAAAATCGTTTATTGAATGATGAAGATTTTAATGATGATACAAGGGATGCCGGAGAGATTGGAGCAGGACATACAGTAACGGCGTTATACGAAATTATTCCTCAAGGTGCCGATGATGCCAAAAAATGGATTAAGTCGGTAGACGAATTGAAATATCAAAAGAAACAAAAAAGAAGGAATGTTGCAATGAGTGACGATTGGTTGACTTTAAAGTTGCGTTACAAACGTCCGGATGAGAAGGCTAGTAATTTAATGGAGTATGTTATAAAAGGTGATGTAGATGCTTTTGATGAAGCGAGTAAGGATTTTCGCTTTGCAGCTTCTGTTGCAGCTTTCGGAATGATTTTGTCTGATTCGAAATACAAAGGTGATATTGATTACGAAGATTTAAAAGAAATGGCTAAGGAATCAAGAGGTAATGATGAAGATGGATTTAAGGCTGAGATGATACGTTTGATAAAAACGGCAGAATCACTAAGTAGTCAAGTGGCTCTTGGTAAATAGGACACAACTATTCCCGATGAAGGAGGCGAGAGCCTCCTTTTTTTATGGCGTAAATCTTAATAGATGTTAAAGGTGATTTTTATTGCACTTCTTAAATATATTCTATATCAGGGTGTTGTGTTTGTTTTATGGGGTGAGGTTGTTTGATTGTTTTATGATTGATGCAACTTTCTATTTTTTAGTTTGACATTGATTATTGTGAAGCTTGAAGAATAAACTTCAAGAAACTTAACCGAAATAATTAACCAATCATGGAAAAGCGAATCGTATGTTTTCTGTGTTTTTTAATGGCCGTTTGCTCATGGCAATTAAAAGCTGAAGAAGATCCAAGTGCAAAAGACTTATTAACATTAAGTGGGCATATTAAGGATGCAAATACTGGGGAAATGCTAATTGGAGCAACTTTATTTGTGGAAGAAACTAAAAGTGGTAATATATCTAACTTGTATGGTTTCTATTCAATGTCACTTCCGGCAGGAACTTATCATTTAACCTTTGCTTATTTAGGATATCAGGCACAAAAAGTAGAAGTGAACTTAAATGAGAGCAAGGTGCTTAATATTAACCTTGCACCTCAAACCGAATCAATTGACGAAATTGTAGTGACCTCGAAAAGAAAGGATGCGAATATTCGTGATCCTCAAATGGGCGTTGAGAAATTACAAGGTAAAGCTATTAAGAATGTTCCTGTTTTAATGGGAGAGACGGATTTGGTAAAAGTAATTCAGCTATTGCCTGGAGTATCACCAACCAGTGAAGGTTCAAGTGGTTTTAGTGTGCGTGGCGGTAATCCTGACCAGAATTTGATTTTGTTAGACGAAGCAAACGTATACAGTGCAGGTCACTTAATGGGATTTTTCTCGGTCTTTAATAACGATGCTATTAAGGATGTGAAATTGTATAAGGGCGATATTCCGGCAAGTAATGGAGGACGCCTGGCGTCTGTTTTGGATGTGCGTATGAAAGATGGTAATTCTAAAAAGTTCTCGGGAACGGGAGGTATTGGTACCATTTCCTCAAGACTTACCTTGGAAGGGCCAATAGGTTCAGATAAAACATCTTTTATTGTGAGTGGTCGACGTACTTATGTCGATATGTTTTTACCCTTGGCAAGCGATCCTCAGGTGCGTGATAATAAATTGTTCTTTTACGATTTTAATGCCAAGGTTAATCATACGATAAATGAGAATAATCGAATTTATTTGAGTGGTTATTTTGGACGCGATGTATTTAAGAATAACTTTTCAAAAATGGATTTTGGTAACCGAACATTTACCTTTCGATGGAATCACATCTATAACCCAAAATTGTTTTCCAATTTTACCGTTATTGGTTCGAAATATGATTATGCTTTGGCATCAACCGGAGGTGGAGCTAATGGGTTTGAGTGGGAGTCGAATCTATACGATTTAAGCGCTAAGCTCGATTTTGACTTTTACTTGAACCCACAGCATACTATTGAGTTTGGTGCTCAAAGTATATTCAGAGAAATACTACCGGGTTTAGCAAGGGGTAAAGATGAAAACTCATTGTACAACGAAATAAAAGTGCCACAAAGCAGATCCTTGGAACATGCCATTTACGCATCCAATATTCATAAAGTGTCTGATTGGTTGGTCTTGAAATACGGTTTACGTGTATCGGTATTTCAAAATGTTGGGGCAGGAACTCAATATTCTTACGATGAAAAATATGAAGTGAGTGATACTGCCACTTATGGAACCGGTGATGTTTATAATACCTATGTAGGTTTCGAGCCACGGGTAGGTGCTTCTTTCATTCTTAATCCTTCTACATCAATTAAGGCAAGTTATAATCGAACATTCCAATATTTGCATTTGGCTTCTAATTCTACATCAGGTACGCCATTGGATATTTGGTTTCCGTCTTCGCCAAATGTTAAACCGCAACGTGCAGATCAATTCGCGCTAGGTGTGTTTAAGAATTTTAAAGACAATAGTATAGAAACATCTTTAGAGGGTTTCTATAAAAAAATGAACAATACCATCGACTTTAAAGATCATCCTGAATTGCTACTGAACGAGTATCTGGAAGGTGAGTTGCGCTTTGGAGATTCTCAGGCTTATGGATTAGAAGCCATGGTGCGGTTTAATGGAGCCAAATGGAATGGTTGGGTGAGTTACACTTTATCGAAGGTTGAACGTACCATTGCTGAAATCAACAATGGTGAAACATATCTTTCTCCATACGATCATACGCATGACTGTAGTATTGTGCTTAACCGTAAAGTTGGTAAACGAGGTCAAATATCAGCCAATTGGGTTTTTTATACTGGTGCACCTGTTACATTTCCTGTAGCACGTTACGAAGTAGGGGGCGATATAGTACCTTATTATTCCAAACGAAATGCTGAACGTATGCCTAATTACCACAGACTTGATTTGGCCTATACGCTCTCAGGTAAGAAGAAAGAAGGTCGCAAGTGGCATGGCGAATGGGTATTCTCGGTGTATAATGCCTACGGACGGAAAAATGCCTGGGCTATCAATTTTGTACGCGATGATGACAATCCTACAATAACCAAAGCGCAAAAGACCTATCTGTTTTCATTTATCCCTTCGGTAACCTACAACTTTAAATTTTAAATCATGAATAAGATATTTATACCATATATTAAATGGCTCTTGTGCACCTTATTAGTTGCATTAATAGTTACATCGTGTACTGAAGATATGGAGTTAGAACTTGAAGATACAGCTCCTCGTTTGGTCGTTGATGGTCGTATTAGTACTGACAAACAAGCTCACTTTGTCCGCTTAACGAGCTCTGGTGATTACTTTAAAAACGAAGAGGCTAAAGCCATAAGTAATGCGCAAGTAAGAATTGATAATGATGAATCGACCATAACACTTATTGAGCATGATGATTTCCCGGGATATTATTTTACACCAGACGATTATCAAGGGCAAGTTGGCGTTACCTATAAGTTGTATATTTCAGATGTTGATATTGATAAGGATGGAAAGAAGGAAGAGTATGAGGCTTCATCATTATTAAACCCTGTTGCACCCCTCGATTCAGTCCGCTTGGAGTATGATGAATTGTATGAATTTTGGAAAGTATTGTTGTATGCTCAAGATCCGATTGATACAAAAGATTTCTATTCTTTTTCGGTAGCCGTTAATGATAGCACTATCTCTGATCGTTATTCAAAACTTGGTTTTGTAGATGATAAGTTTTTTGACGGAAATTATGCCAATGGCGTTTGGGTGTATACCTTGGAGGAAGAAGATGATGATATTAAATTAAAAGATGGAGATTGGGTAAGATTAACCATGGGTGGAATAAATGAGGATTTCTATAAGTTTCTTGAAGCTATTGAAATTGAAACAGGTTTTAAAGCTCCCCTTTTTAGTGGGCCACCAGCTAATGTGCCAAGCAATATAAGCAATGGCGCTCTGGGATTTTTTACAGCATACAGCACTTCGGTTGACTCGGTTCAGTTCGAATCAATCAAAAGTATGTCGGTCAATAAGTAAAGTCGTATAGCTAATGTTAGGTGGTGAAGTTCATTGTTTTAGTATATCTGGATTTTGACGATTGTCAAAAACTGAGATAATTTGAACTTCATTACCTTCAATTCTATAATAAACTGAGGTCAGCCTCGCAATAACAGTACGTCTAATGTTCTTTGACTTATTTGTAAAAGCAAATGTTTTCGGTGAAGTTTTTAATAATTCTAATCGCTCATCAAGTTTCCTCGCAAATTCTTGTGTGTCTTTTTTTGCGAATCTACGCTCAAAATAATTGAAAATTTCTTTCAATCCATTTAAAGCTTCATCGGTCCAGATTAATTTATAAATATCTTTCATAAATTTTTCTGGCGGTATCATGAGCACCTACCTTACCTTCTTCGATATCTTTAAGACCTCTTTCTATTGACTCTTTTTCGAATTCTGAGATTTCAGTCCACCCACTTGAAGTTTGTAAATCTTCCTCATGAATTTTTTTAAGCTTTTCAATTACTGAAGAATCATTTAATTTTGCGATCCATTCAATCAATCCTAGTTTTTCAGCTTGTATATTCATATCTACTTCCTTTATACAAAGATAATCAAAAGTAACTCTTGAATGTGTTTAGGTGAATAAAATTGTAAATAGACAGTTAACGAGCTTTTATTATGCTAAAAAATTCTTCGCGAGTTGAATGGTTGGTGCTGAATGCTCCAGTAAAATCAGAAGTGGTTGTGAACGAATGTTGTTTTTGAACCCCACGCATTTGCATGCACATGTGTTGTGCCTCAATTACAACAGCAACCCCAAGTGGGTTAAGTGTTTCCTGAATACATTCCTTAATCTGCGTGGTTAAGCGCTCCTGCACTTGTAAGCGGCGGGCAAATGCCTCAACAACCCTGGCCAATTTGCTTAAACCAGTGATGTGGTGACGCGGAATGTAGGCTACGTGCGCCTTACCAAAAAATGGCAACATATGATGCTCACACATTGAGTATAATTCAATGTCTTTAACAACAACCATTTGCTGATAATCCTCCTTGAACATGGCTGATTTGATTATTTCCTCCGGATTCATGTTGTAGCCCTGAGTCAAAAATTGCATGGCCTTTGCAACGCGTAAAGGTGTTTTTTCAAGTCCTTCGCGGCTTGAATCTTCACCTAATAATTCCAATACATTTTTATAGTTGGATGAAAGTTCATTAGTGGTTTCGTCGTCGTAACTTTCCACTTTGGCATAGCCTTTCTTTCCATTTAAAGTAAATTCCATGTTCCTTGTTTTGTTCTTTCAGCAATTTTGAATTGCAAAAATGCAATTTTATCTTTTAAAAGAAACTGATAAATATGATGTTTTTATTCTTCAACCATTGCTTTAACCTTGTTTTCATAAATCCTTAGAATAAGATCTAATTCATTTCGGTTTAAGGGTTGAGCAATACTTGCTTTAATTTTTTCTTTATTCGGTGTTACAAATATACTCATCGATCCCAGATTCTCCGAACTGATGCCAACGGTTCGATCTGGTGGTATTTGTGTTTTATAAACGGTTCCCCAGGTCTGTTCGCGAAGCATCATTTTTTGATTCATTTCAGCATCCATTCTTAAAGGAGCCTGTGTTAAGGCTTGTGAGGTGGAGGCTTTAACATTATTGGTGGCATAAGCTTCGGCTGGTGTAATTAGTAAGGGCATGTTACGAGCTTTGGCAGCCAAATTCTCGTAGCGGGGCACCACAATTATTTCACTAATTTCAAAAGTGTCTCTTGTTAGAAATACACCAAACAAATAATTAGAAAGGTTAAGTGAATCTTTAATTTCGATAAAAGTATCCTTAAAACCAAGATGCGAAAAGGTAATTGTTTCGCCTTTCTTTGCCCAAAACGAAAATTGACCTTCCGAGTCAGATGAATATTTTCTCGATTTTATATTGAACTGTGAAAATGGCAAGGTATTCAAGCTATCGCTATCTAAAACAATACCTGAAATTCTTAATGAGTCGCCTTGCTGAACTTGGGCTGATGAAAAAACACTAGCAAATATTAACAAACAGCCACTTAAGATAAGAGTACGCATACACATTTCTTATTTTTGGTTTCCTATTAAGATAACAATAAAAAAGCAATTAAGTTGGATGGTGAGTAATGTTAATTCTAAACTGAAGTATTAACAATTTATGTTAGCATGTCAAAGGAGCAGCTCTTGATGAGTAATTGTGAAAAAAGAGCCGCTCCTTAAAATTCAAGGCAATCGTTATTTTACGATTATATCGTTTAAAGCACGTTTAGGTACATGGTGTGTTTCCTGCACATCGCGCCAGTATCTGTGGTCGTTTTCCTTCATCTCCTCCAACTTTACTTCTTCTTTGGGATGACCTAAAGCAATGACGTGTACAATTTTTAGGTGCGACGGTAGTTGAAGTTCACGAAGTAATTGTAAGCGATTTAATGAGCCAATGATGCAACCGCCCAATTCTTTTTCAACAGCTCCCAATAAGATACTTTGGGTTGCAATACCATCATCACAGAAGTAGTTCGATGAAATTTCAGTGTCGTTTAAAACTACAATGTAGGCTGATGGTTGCTCACCTTTTACAGGTCCGGCCCATTCTTTTAGATATCCAGCCCAGGAGAGGTGGGGAAATATTTTATCGTTGGATGCTTGGTCTGTCGATATAAAATATTTTAATGGTTGAGCATTACGGGCAGAAGGTGACAGTCGCGCCAATTCAACCAATTCTAAAAGAGTTTCTTCAGTAATTGGTTTATCCTGGTGAAAGCGACGGTAACTACGATTTTTCTGAACTAAGTCTTTAAGCATAAAATTGTATTTAGTATGTGTTGATATAAGGGTAATAAAAAAGAGACTTAATATACAAAAAATGTCATCAAGTCTCTTTCTTTAAAAGATCTTTCTTATTCAGCTTAGAATCTTTCGCCAACTACATTCCAGTCAATTAATTTCCAGAAATCTTCGATGTATTTTGGACGAGCATTTTGCTTGTCTAAATAATACGCATGCTCCCAAACATCACATGTTAATATTGGAGTAAGTCCATCTCTCAACGGATTTCCAGCATTGCTTTCTTTTACAATGCTTAATGAGTTGTCAGCATTCTTAACTAACCATGCCCATCCCGATCCGAATAAAGTAGCTGCGGCTGCTGAGAATTCTTCTTTAAATTTCTCGAAAGAGCCAAAAGAAGCATTGATAGCATCAGCTAAAGCTCCTGTTGGTTCACCACCACCCTTTGGCGAGAATGAAGTAAAATAAAAGGTGTGGTTCCAAACTTGTGCACCGTTATTAAAAATACCGCCTTCTGATTTTTTAACAATCGTTTCCAAGTCAGCGCTTTCAAACTCTGTTCCTTTTACAAGGTTATTCAAGTTATTGACATAAGCTTGATGGTGCTTTCCATAATGGAATTCAAGTGTTTTCTTTGAAATAATTGGCTCCAATGCATCTAATGCATATGGTAATTGTGGTAATTCGAAATTCATGATAGTTCGTTTTATTATTTTATCTGCATCTTAAACAAAGATACGTGCTTTGTGTTTTGTAAAAGCTAAAAAAAATGCAAATAAAAAGGGAACACCTCGTTTGGAGTTCCCTTTTTCCCAGACAAAATGAACAAACTAAACTTTAAAACGTGTTGCTACTTCATCCCAATTGACAACATTCCAAAATGCGCCAATATAATCGGGACGTTTATTTTGATAGTTTAAATAATATGCGTGTTCCCAAACATCCAAAGCTAAAATTGGAGTGCCTTTTACATCAGCAATATCCATCAAAGGATTATCCTGATTAGGTGTTGATGAGACTGCTAAAGAGCCATCAGCTTGCTTAACTAACCAAGCCCATCCTGAGCCGAAACGAGTTGCTGCAGCTTTCGAAAACGTATCTTTAAAAGCGTCAAACGATCCAAATGCTTTTTCAATGGCAGCTAATAAATCTCCACTTGGCTGTCCGCCACCATTAGGCGACATTACTTTCCAGAAAAGATTATGGTTAAAAAAACCACCACCGTTATTTCGGATAGCAACTGAATGTTTTGAAATATTCGCAAGAATCTCTTCAATTGATTGATTGGCTAAAGCCGTTCCTTCAATTGCACCATTTAAGTTATTTGTATATGCTGCATGATGCTTGCTGTGATGGATTTCCATCGTGCGTGCATCAATATGCGGTTCTAATGCGTCGTATGCGTAGTCTAATTTTGGTAATTCAAATGCCATTTTTTACTTTTTAATAGTTATCTAATAAAAGACTTACGAATCCAAAAATATTATTTATTCAGATTGAGTCCAAATAAAAAAGATAAAAACATCTTAATTTGTTCAAATAAATTTTCACAATATTCTTAATTGTCTGAAATACAGAAGCTTTATTTTATGTTTTTTATTCGCATGTCTATGTCTATCTTCGTAGCCTCAAAAAACAATAATGAATCGCGAAATTTTAAGATTAGCTATACCTAATATATTGACCAATTTAACTGTGCCTCTGCTTGGTATGGTTGATATGCATTTGATGGGTTACCAAGATAGTGCAGTGTTTATGGGGGCGGTGGCACTTGGTGGTGTCATCTTTAATTTTGTGTATTGGGGTTTTGCTTTCTTGCGAATGAGTTTGAGTGGGATGGCTGCTCAGGCCTACGGACGTGAAAATACCCATGAAATGGCCATGCTCTTATTTCGAGGTTTGTTTCTGGCTTTGAGTGCTGGTTTCTTATTACTTATGGCTCAAACAGGGATCGAGAAATTAAGTTTGCTTGTGTTAGAGGGAAGTGCTGAAGTAAAAGCTTTGGCTGCTGACTATTTTTATGTGAGAATATGGGCAGCGCCTGCCGCAATTGCTTTAATGGTGATTTATGGTTGGTTTTTAGGAATGCAGAATGCATTATACCCAATGATTATATCAATAAGTATCAATGTCGTAAATATTGTTTCCTCATTTATTCTGGTTAAGTATTTTGACATGAAGGTTGAAGGTGTAGCGCTTGGCTCGGTTATTTCGCAATATCTTGGATTAATTTTAACCATCGTTTTATTTCTGAGAAAGTATAAATACATTTTAAAGGAATTTAATTTTGGAGATATACTTAAACGTAGTGGTTTGTTAAGTTTCTTAAATGTGAGCGGTGACATATTCTTGCGAACCTTATGCATTATTATAGTGTTCACATTTTTTACTTCAAAATCAGCTGGAACAGGAGATTTAATTCTTGCAGCCAATAGTGCCTTACTCCAGTTCTTATTTTTATTCTCATATTTCTTAGATGGCTTTGCTTATGCTGCCGAAGCATTAATTGGCAAGTTTACAGGGAGTAAAAATATGGCACAGTTTAAGCGAACAGTTAAATTGCTATTTGGGTGGGGAGTGGTTTTTGCACTTCTTTTTACCGCTCTATATGGTTTTGGTGGAACAACGCTATTGCGTGTGTTTACAAATCAGGATGATGTGATCGATGTAGCAAAGGAGTTTTTGCCTTGGTTGATTGTTTTACCACTAACTGGTTTCGCTTCTTATATTTGGGATGGTGTGTATATTGGTGCAACTGCTTCTCGCTTAATGAGAAATACAATGCTACTCGCAACATTAGTTTTCTTTGTGTTATTTTACACCATGAAAGGCCAATATGGCAACCATGCCTTATGGATTGCTATGAATTGTTTCATGCTTGGTAGGGGAGTCTTTCAGACCTTGTTTTATAAAAACTTACCTGTTTTTCGTAATTAGTAAATTGCAAGGAAACACCTTAAATAAAGAATATTCCAAAGCAAAGCCTTAGCCCCTAAAGGGGAAATTTATAGCAATGTGTAGTTTGGAGGTTCTCCCTTTAGGGAGGTAGAGGGTGTGTTAAAAGAAAAAGTAGTGCTTTCTTGTTGAGACTAATTTAGTACATTACAAAAGGTAGTTGACCCATTGAAATGTGTCTCAATGGGTCAATGCATCCTACATTAATTCTTTACCCTTTTACAAATAGTGATTTAATGATGTGGTTCGCCATTTTTGGATTCTCCTTCAAACGACGCGTACTATATCCAAACCATTCTTTACCATATGGCACATAAACACGCATTTTGAAGCCTGCATCCTGGATTTCTTTTCTTAATTCTGGAGTTACACCGTATAACATTTGAAACTCAAACTGATCGTTTGGTATATTGTGTTTTTTAATGATCTCCATAGCTCCCTTTACAACCGGACGGTCATGCGTAGCTATGCCAACATAGGCTTTATTAAGCAGTAAGTATTCCAGGTTTTCCAGAAATTTAGCGTTTATTTCTTCGTATTCTTTGTAGGCTATTTCCTTTGGCTCAACATAAATACCTTTACATAAACGGTAGTTAACAGGAGCTTCATCTGTATGAAGATCCATCATATCAACCAAGTCCTGAGCTGTTCTTTTTAAATAGGCTTGTACCACAAGACCAACGTTCTTTGGGAATTCAGCCTTAAGTTTTCGCAACAGTTCAATTTCTAAATCCACACATGGCGAATCTTCCATATCGATACGAACAAAATTATCATGCTCAGCAGCTTTTGCAACTATCTCTCTTATGTAATTATAACAAGTGTCTTTGTCTAATAACAAACCAAAGCTGGTAGGCTTTAATGAATAATTACCTCTTATCTTTTTAAGTTCAAATTGTTTAATAATCTCAAGGTATTGATCTTTATTAGCTTTTGCTTCATCAAGGTTAGTGATGAACTCCCCAAGTAAGTCAACAGTAATAGAGATGTCTTTCTCATTTAATTGTTGAGATGCAAGTATTGCCTCATCAATGGTTTCACCTGCGATGTACTTTTTAGAAAAAAGCCATACGAATTTCTTAGGGAAATAAGGAAGGGTTTGTGCAATTAGTTTATTAAACATGTAACGACTTGTTTTAAGGTTGTGTGTAAAAAAATAGCAATGCATCGGAACTCTGAAGCAAAATGTGCGTATCAATGCCAAAGTTCTGATTAAAATAGTTTCCCGGGAGGTTTCTGAAATCAGTGTCGTAAAAGTTGAGTTTTTTTGAAGTAAAAAAAATGATGAAACTCACATTTTCCTTAAATTTAGTTAAATGTGATAAAAATCATATCTTTAAATAAATGAAGTTTGGCTAATATGACAATACTCTGGATGTTGTGGCGTTAGAACTTTGAAAGTATTAGTTTTACTAGTATTAAAAGGGCTTTATGGACGGTAAAAAAAGAGCTATTTTAATATTATTGACCTTTCTGTATCCATTGATAAATGGGTTCAGTCAGGATTGTAATATTCTATCGAAAGGTAATAATATATTGCCCGATAAGTTGTGTGCGCCTGTATTTGTAACATGGGATGTTAATTATACCGGTGTTAACCATGGCGGTACGCTTGTTGAGTTTGAGTTTGATTGGGACGATGGATCTGCTGTTGAGCGTATAGCTGCGAGCAGTCCAAGTGCTGGTGTATGGGAAGCTAACAATACACATGTTTACCCAATAGGTGGTGACCAATGTGTGTATCGACCCAAAGTTCTTTTGGTTGTGAATGGTGTTACTTGCACTAGTTCAGTGCAAGAGCAAGTGGTTACTGTTTGGGATACTGATCAGCTCAATGGAGGAGAATTAGCAATCGATCCCCCAGTTTTTCCTATTTGTGTTGGTAGTGATGGGTCTGTAATTTTCAAAGATGTTAGTGAATGGAACTGTACGCCACCTGAGGAAAATGATAACCCTAATGATTACAAACGCTGGATACAATGGGTGTATGGTACCAATGATGGCGCTGGAAATTTCATTGATGATGCTGAGGTAGGCGGTGCTATTCGAACATACCCTTATGCTGGTTCTGTTGATGTTACTTTTGAACCCATATTGGCACCAACTTCGCCTTGGGATACTGCTTTAGAGATATATGTGCCCGATACGAGGAGTGTTGGAGATGAATTTGAAGTGACCTTGCGAAACTGGAATTATTGCAATCCCTACGATCAAGGCTATGCTCCAGAAGAAATTACAGCTATAATTTTAATAGTAGATGTGCCTGATGGGACAATCAATCCAGCCGGACCTTATTGTGAAAATGAAGAACCTGTTTTTTTAAGCGCTGTCACTCCGGGAGGTCGATGGACTGGATCTGGAATTATAGGCGAATTCACAGGTGAATTTTCTCCAACTATTGCAGGGGCAGGTACGCATACAGTCTATTACGAAGTATCTGACGGTAATAATTGTAGTGCCATTGGTCAGTTAGATATTGTGGTGCGTGATGCGCCTGTGGCGGATATAACCATAGGATCTCCAGCTTTGCTTTGTCCGGGTGTTACTTTGTCGCTCGATGGTAACCCATCCTTTGGTGTTACTCCGTATACGCATTTATGGACTGGTGATGTGGCATTCCTCGATGATGTTAATAGTCAAACACCAGACTTTACATCAACCATTGAAGATTCCTATGAACTGGTTTATCGTGTAACAGATAATAATTTCTGCTTTGATGAGGATACTATAGTGGTCATTGTTGATTCGGTAGAAATTAATTTTGCAAATAAACACATAGAACTTTGTACTGATGTGTCTGAACAGCTGAAGCCTGATCCATATGGTGGTTCCGGCGTGTTTGTGCAGCATTTATGGACAGGTGATCGTGTGGATTTATTATCGGATGTAAATGTTGAGCAGCCAATTTTTAATTCATCTGTACCAGGTATCTATAAGTTTCAATACTACGTAAAAGATTCGCAGGATTGTGATGATTCGGATAGTATTACGGTTGAGGTTTTTGAACAGCCAGTGAGTGATGCCGGACCTGATAATAAGGCTTGTGGGCTTCAATACGACATGCAAGCTGTTGCATCGGCTGGTGTTGGAACATGGCAATTAAAAGTGGGAGTTGGAGCTGTGTCGTTCGTTGATATAAATGATCCGAATACACAGATTGTAGTTGATGCATATGGGGATTATACCTTCATTTGGGATGAGGATAATAACACTTGTGTAAGTAGCGATGAAGTAACAATTCGTTTTGTTCAAGTGCCTGCACCTAATGTTGTTCCTGTTGCTGATACATGCGGTCTGAGTCATAAAATAGAAGCTATTCCTGATATTGGTGTTGGCTTATGGAAGCAGGTTGAAGGTTCTGGTAGCTCTGTTTTTGATGATGCATTGGCTTCAACTACTAATGTTAGTGTTGATGTTCCTGGTTTATACCGTTTTGCTTGGGTAGAAGAAAATGATGGATGTTTTGCAGGTGATTCATTATATATCAATTTTTATCCAGAGGTAATAGCCGATGTTGCGCCATTCGACAACGAGGGCTGTGGTCCATTCGAAGTTGAATTTGAAAACCTGAGTGTTAATGCCGATAGTTATATATGGGATTTTGGTGATGGTTATGTATCTAATCAAGTTGAACCTGTTCATATCTTTAATAATCCCTTAGCTATACCTGTTGATTATAAGGTGAAGTTATTGGCAATGAGCAATGATGGATGTCGCGATTCAGTGTTTTATGATGTCCGTGTCAATCCATCTACTTTAGCTGATTTCACAAATGATCCAACACCAGGATGTAGTCCATTGGAAGTTGATTTTTTGAATGAATCCAGTGGTGCAACATTGTACGAGTGGGATTTTGGAGATGGTTCTCCTGTGGATAATAATGAAGATGTTTCGCATGTTTTTGTCAATGCCGAGGATTTTGTTCAATCATATAAAGTACAGCTGGCTGTTGATAATGCTTATGGATGTAAGGATACTGCAACGACTTTTGTCACTGTTTATCCATTGTTGAGTTATGATTTTACTGTGGAGCCGCAAGAAGGATGTCATCCGCTTAAAGTTGATTTTGTGGCTAAGCCAGGTGCCTATTCTTACGAGTGGAATTTTGGTGAAGGAACTGTCATATCTGGTACGAATGCCATTACGCATGTGTTTGAAAATACAAGTGCAGGAGTCATTGATTTTGAGGTGACATTGAGCACCAATTCAGCTTTTGGATGTAAGGATGTGTCGAAGGGTAATGTAAGAGTTAAACCGAGCCCTCAAAGTAGTTTTACCTACTCCCCAACCGAAGGCTGTACGCCCTTGCCAGTAGATTTTAACAATGAATCGCTTGGAGCAGTAACAAGTTTGTGGATATTTGGTGATGGGGAGTCTGAGTCGGTAGTTGGTGCAGGATCAGTTTCGCACGAATATGTAAATGATGAGTTTGCCATTCAGAGTAATAAAGTAAAACTGATTGTTGAAAATGAATTTGGATGCAAGGACTCGACAGAATCCTTGGTTCGCGTTTATCCTAGGGTAGAGGCTGTGATTAGTGATGGTGGTGCTGGTTGTAGTCCATACCTCGAAAATTTCACCAATGAATCAGAAGGTGCCACTAAGTTTTATTGGGATTTTGGTGATGGTAATACGTCCACAGCTTTTAATGGGCAAAATGAATATGTTAACACGGATATAGTTAATAAGGTGTTTGATGTTGAGTTGCTTGCAGAATCATCCTATGGTTGTATTGATAAGGCTTATACTACCGTAGAGGTTTATAGGGTGCCAAATGTAGTGTTTGATGTAAATCCTAAGGTACTACAAATGCCTGAATCAACTATCGAATTTGAGAATTCAACGTTGGGAGACGACTGGAGTTATAAATGGGACTTTGGAGATGGTAATGGTTCAGCAGAACGACTACCTGAGCCATATACTTATACTAACTCGGGGCAGTTTGAAGTGACATTAGAGGTGTTTGATGCTAATTGTGCTGATTCGGATAAGCAATTCATTGAGGTGATTGCCATGTTGCCAGATATTGATTATGGGCCGGATGGTGAAGGATGTCCGCCATTGCTCGTTCAATTTTATAATAATACAATTGATGCCACAACTTACTTCTGGGATTTTGGAGATGGCAATGTGTCGGCAGATAAAGAGCCTGAACATACCTACTATACACCAGGAGAGTATGCTGTTAAGTTGATTGCAGAAGGGCCGGGAGGTGTTAGTGAATCAAGTGATGTTAAGGTTAAAGTATTTAATAAGCCAGTTGCAAATTTTGAAGTTAGACCTAACCGGGTAAAATTACCTCAAACAGTATCTTTTATCAATAAATCGGAGGGAGCAACATCCTATTTGTGGGACTTTGGTGATGGCAATACATCTACTGAACATTCATTGCAATATGGCTATGAGCAAGCAGGTGTTTACGATGTGGTTCTTGAAGTTACGAACGACGAGGGCTGTGTTGATGAGTTAATGATACGAGGAGCTGTTACTGCTGAGGAGGCAGGAACTATTAGTTTTCCAAATGCCTTTACACCCAACCCTAATGGTTCGAATGGTGGTGAGTACACGCCAGGTGAGCGAGAGAATTATGTGTTTTATCCATTTGTTCAGGAAGGAATTGTGGAGTATGACTTAAAAATATTTTCTCGCTGGGGCGAATTATTATATGAGAGTAAGGATGTGAATATTGGATGGGACGGCTATCATCGAGGAAAGCTTTGTACGCAAGGTGTATATATTTGGAAAGTGGTTTGCAAATACTCGAATGGAACAATTGAGACTAAAACGGGTGATGTAACGTTATTTAGGTAAATGAGAAAGCTATATCAAATAATGGTGTTGTGTTGTCTGCTTTGTGGATTGAATTTGAATGCCCAAGATATGCACTTTTCACAATTTTATGCCAATCCATTGTATTTGAGTCCATCTTTAGCTGGGGCTACGGATGGAGGGCGCCTAATACTGAATTATCGTAATCAATGGCCTGCTATTTCCAATGCTTTTTCAACGTCATCCGTATCTTTCGATAATTTCTTTTCACGGTTTAATAGTGGTGTTGGCGTTTATTTAATTCAAGATAAAGCTGGGAGTGCGGGTTTAACAACAACACAGGCTGCTTTTCAGTATTCCTATAATTTATTATTAAGTGACAATTGGCAGGTGGTACCTGCGATTCAATTTGCCTATGGTAATCGATCAGTCGATTTTAGTAAAATAGTTTTTCCTGATCAGCCACCAGGCTCTGGAGGTAGTTCTGGAGGATTTGATCGCTTAAGTAATGAGCAGGTTAATTATATTGATTTGGCGGCATCCGTTTTTGCGTATAGCTCAAAGTATTGGTTCGGATTAACGGTTGATCACTTGGGTAAGCCTAATTACTCGTTTTTGAATGAAGAAGCAGAGGTAGATCGTAAATATGTGTTTTTTGGAGGTGTAAATATCTGGAATGAGAAACGACGAAACCGAGGTATGAATAGAGCTTTCTCTACATCGTTTCGCTATCAGCAGCAAGGTAGTTTGCGACAGGCCGATGTTGGTTTGTATTGGTATAATGCACCGCTTGAAATAGGCATGTGGTATAGAGGATTACCTATTTTTAACGATTCAGGTAGTCGTTCGGTTAATCAGGATGCTCTAGTTGCTTTATTGGCCTATGATTTTGGTTCCTTACGAATCGGTTATAGTTATGATATTACACTTTCTAATCTGGGCTGGTCCACGGCAGGAGCTCATGAAATCTCCTTAATTTTAGAGTTTAATCAGCGTGGTAACTTACGCTTGGGTGGTCGACGACCAGCTGTGCCTTGTAGTGAATCGGCTAATCCTTTGAGGGGAGGAAGTAAATACAAAAAAAAGCGTCGCCGAATATTTTAACCCAAGCTATTATGCTTGGGTAATGTAATATATTTTGATTGCGTCCTGAAAGGACAATTCATTATTGTGTTTCCCAAAAAAAAGCTAAATGATTTTTTAAAAAATATACTAAGCGAGCCTCAAGTTGTGTTGGTGCTTGGGCTATATTGAAATGTTGAGCTGTCCTTTCAGGACGACAGATTCACCTCTCTTCCCTGCCTAAGGATTAACCTTAGGCTGAAGTAACTTAAGACTTTCAGTCTTGCAAAAAAGTTTTGTGCTGTTATTCGGATATTGTAGGAACTATTTGAAACAGAGTGTCTCACAAGTATGTAATTTGATCCATTGTTAATGCAAGGGAAAGTCAATAGCTGGGTTTGCAATATATAAGAAAAGGCTAACCCACGTTTGGATTAGCCTCGTTCACTATCTATGAAAAAACTCTATTTACGCTATGTTTAATAGGCGTTTTGGTTTCGGTTTAGCTTCCTCCGTTTTTGGAATCACAATGTTTAGAATCCCATTATTGTATTTGGCAGCAATTTCTGCTTCATTAGCTTTGCCTTTAGGTAAACTAAATGCACGTTTGAACGATCCATTATCAAATTCAAAATGCGTATAGTTTTCGTTTGTATTATCGTTGTTAGTTTCTCTCGACACTTCAATGCTTAATACATGGTTGTCTAATTCGAGTTTAAACTCCTCTTTTTCATAACCCGGAGCTGCAACTTCTATTGCATATTCCGATTCATTCTCTTTAATGTTCACCTTGATTTGCATGTTTTGACCAAAGAAATGTTGTGGTTCCATAAAAAAGTCTTTACCTAATACTTGATTAAAGAAATCATTTCTTTCTGGTAAATAGCTGTTACATCTTTTTGCTAATCTCATTTTAAGTCCTCCTATTTTAAGTTTTTAATTATTTTTTGACTTGTTGGTGTATTTATTTCAACTATGGTGCCAATGCTAAAAATAGGTCAGATAGTCAGGTAGTTATGGCTTTAGTGAGTCAGATTGGCATCGATTGATTATTTTTGGTGACAATTTGGCCGAAATCAAGCATCTTATTTGGTAATCTTAATTTAAACTAGAAATAACAAAGCGGTAACGGGCTGTGATCGTAAAAAGAAGACCTTTGGAATTGTTACGAGAGAATTTTTTTCCTCCCAACAATTCCTGTGTGTATAGAGGTTGCTTTCGGTATGATGGCAGCCTCTTTTTAAGGAACAAAAAAAGGATTAGCTAACGAGCTAATCCTTTTTTAAATTTAATCAGAAAGTGGCTGTCTCAAAAGTCAAAAAAGAATCTTTGAAACGTATAATTTGTAACTAGCTTAAATATATGTTACCCCTAAATCCCCTGAAGGGGACTTAAGCCTCCACTTTAGGGGAGGTTTGGAGGGGTAGAAATAAAGGTTAAGTTTTAATCTATAAGTTG